>DASSDE010000354.1:0-2483 GCA_035697365.1 Kribbella sp.
GGCCGAACACTCCGGCCAGCTCGATCGTGGTCGCTTCGCCGTCGCGGAACGGCCGGTCGGTCCAGGTGAGGTGCGGAGTGCCGGCCGCGTCACCGGTCGGCAGCATCGGCACGATCGCCGGGTAGTCGCCGCCGTGCTCGGCGGTTCCGGTCGCCTGCGCGGCGAGGATCTCGGCGACCAGGTCGCATTGCCGCCGGCCGGGCTGGAGCTGTTCGAGCGCGATCCGCATCGCTTGCTCGGCGATGGACCCGGCGATCCGCAGTTGGCGGAGCTCGTGCGGTGACTTGACCAGCCGCACCCAGTTGACCAGTTCGGCGGAGTCGACCAGTCGGTGCCCGGGCAATCCGTTGCTGAGGGCAAGGTATCCGCGGGCCGTGAAGTAGTGTGCGTCGCCCTCGACCGCGACATCCGCGCCGGCGGGGATCAGGCCCCGGCACATGCCCGCGATCCAGTCGTACGGATGTAGATCGGGTCGGTGTACCAGGTCTTCGGGATAGCCGTGGATCTGGTCCGCGCGCAGGTTGCAGGTGTAAGACGCGCCGGCGGCGTCCATCGCCCGCGCGAACAGCTGGATCTCGCCGTCGGCGGGAACGAGCAGGCATTGAGGGGTGTAGAACGACCAGGCGTCGTAGCCGGTCAGGTAGAACAAGTTCGCCGGGTCGCTGACGACGAGCGCGCCGAGGCCGCGGTCGGCAAGTACGGCACGGACCCGAGCGAGCCGGCCCGCGTACTCGGCAGGATCGACCGCCTGCTCGAGCAGGTCGGACACCTCAGACACTGGGAACGCTCCTTTCCGATGCACTCAGCAACCGCTGTCCAGGCCCGATGCCGCGATGCCCGGCGAGCTCCAGGACGGCCCACATCGTGACCTGGTTGGCGGTCAGTACCGGTTTGCCGATCGCAGCTTCCAGACCGGCGATCACGTCGTAGGTCGGCAGGTTGGTGCAGCTGATGAAGATCGCCTCGACGGCTGGGCTGTCGACGCTCCGGACGAGTTCGACGGTGGTCTCGTAGGGGACCGCCCAGATCTGCGCGATCAGCCCGAGGCCGGCGGTCGCCACCACCTCGATCCCCGCCTGGCCGAGGAAGGCGGTCAGGCCGGCGGTCAGGTCGTTCGTGTATGGCGTGACCGTCGCGATCCGGTTGATTCCGAGCCGCCGCAGCGCGAGCAGCAGGGCGCCGCTGGTGGTGACTGCGGCCGGCGCCCCGGCGCTGACCATCGCATCCACCAGCGCGGTCTCGCCGAGCAGCCCGCCGACGAAGCTGCCGAAGGTACAGGCGTACGCGACGGCCAATGGGCCGACCGCGAGCACGTCGTACGTCGTTCGCGCGATCAGGTCCGGGTCCGAGACCTGTACCGCCATCTCGACGGTCGCGGCCAGCGGCGCGTACGGCGTCCGCGTGATGTGCAGGGTGACGTTGTCCGGAACCCAACGCCAGATCTCTCGATCGAGAGCGAAGTCGTATGGCGCGACGACACCGATGCCGGTCTGGAGCAGCGTCGGGACCGGCGCCGGCAAGGGGTTGGTGGAGGGACGGCTCGTGCTCATGCGAGTCAGTGTGCGACCCCAGGTAGATTGTTGACAATCCTACCAGCGAGTTCCTAGCCTCGATGCTGTGTCCGCCACCCCCGAGAGCCCAGTCGTCGCGGTGCTCTGCGAGCGGGCGACAGACCGGCCGCCCGGCCTCGACGGCCTGCCGGTCGAGTTCCGGTACTGCGCCGCGGACGGACTGCGCGAGGCAGTGCGTGGTGCGCGTGGGCTGCTGTTGTGGGACTTCTTCTCGACGGCGGTTCGCGACATCTGGACGGACGCGGGATCGCTCGAATGGATTCACGTCACGGCGGCCGGGGTCGACACGCTGCTGTTCGACGAACTACGGGACTCAGCGGTCGTGGTGACGAATGCACATGGGGTGTTCGACCGGCCGATCGCCGAGTACGTGCTCGGTGCGGTGATCGCGCATGCCAAGGACAGCCTGCGCAGTTACGGCCTGCAGCGCGAACACCGGTGGCAGCACCGCGAGACGCGCAGTGTGCTCGGCGCGAAGGCGCTCGTCGTCGGGACCGGGGCGATCGGTCGTGAGACTGCCCGGCTGCTCCGCGCGGCTGGGTTGCAGGTGAAGGGCGCCGGCCGGGTCGCGCGTGGGGACGACCCGGACTTCGGCGACATTGTTGCCAGCAGCAATCTTCGGGCCGAGGTCGGATGGGCCGACCAGTTGGTGATCGCGGCTCCCTTGACCGACGCGACCCGGGGGCTGGTCGATGCCGACGTGCTGGCTGCGATGCGCCCGGGCACGCACCTGGTCAACGTTGCCCGCGGTCCGATTGTCGACAACGCTGCACTGCTCGAGGCCCTTGCGGCCGAGCGGATCGCAGCGACCCTCGACGTGTTCGACCACGAGCCGCTGCCGCCTGACGACCCGCTCTGGGATGCGCCCAACGTGACTGTCACCGCGCACATGTCCGGTGACGTGATCGGCTG
>DASSDE010000355.1:0-2390 GCA_035697365.1 Kribbella sp.
TCCGGGCTGGCGCTGGATCTTCTGGATCAACCTGCCGATCGGCCTGGTCGCCCTGGGCGTCGTCGGCGCGGTCCTGAAGCTGCCGCACGTGAAGCGCTCGCACAAGATCGACTACCTGGGCGCGTCCACCGTGGCCGCCGCAGTCACCTCTCTGCTGCTGGCCGTCTCCTGGAGCGGCCCGACCAACGGCTGGGGCACCGGCACCACGATCGCGCTGCTGGTCGCGGCCGTGGTCCTGGCCGTCGCGTTCGTGCTGATCGAGCTGCGGGTGGCCGAGCCGATCATCCCGATGGACCTGTTCAAGGGCCGGATCTTCTCCGGGTACGCCGGGTTCGCGTTCCTGCTCGGCTTCGCGATGTTCGGTGCGCTGATCTTCCTGCCGCTGTACCTGCAGGCGGTCAAGGACATGTCGCCGACCCGCTCCGGCCTGGCGCTGCTGCCGATGATCGTCGGGATCTTCTCCGCGTCGATCCCGAGCGGCCAGCTGATGAGCAAGACCGGCCGGTACAAGATCTACCCGATCATCTCGGCCGTCATGGTCGGCGCCGCGATGGTGCTGCTGTCCACGCTGAGCATGACCACGCCGTACTGGCAGCTGGCGATCTTCATGTTCGTGATGGGCGCCGGCCTGGGCCTGTCGATGCAGATCACCGTCACCGCCGCACAGAACAGTGTCCCGCGCAAGCACATGGGCACCGCGACGTCGTCGATGACCTTCTTCCGCTCGATGGGTGGTGCGATCGGTACGGCGGTGTACGGCGCCGTCCTGACCAGCCGCCTGAAGGAGCACCTGACCGACATCGTCCCGCACGCCACCCAGGCGATGGTGGACGGTTTGGCCAAGGCCGCGAACAGCGTCCAGGTGCTGCACTCGCTCAAGGAGCCGATGAAGGGCTGGGCGCTGCACGGCCTGGTCGACGCGATGGGCGACGTGTTCCTGGTCTCCCTGCCGTTCCTGGCGATCGCACTCGTGATCGCGATCATCACCCCGGAGCAGCGGCTGGCGGGCCGCAACGACGGCCCGAAGGCCGAGGGCGAGGAGTCGCTGGAGGCCTCCGCGGCCGCCGCGATGCACTGAGTCCGGCCGGTCGCTTGACCGAACTGAGACCGAACGACGGTTGACCCACCTGGCAGCCGCCCTGGAAAGCTTTCCAGGGCGGCTGTTCGGCTGTTGTACACCGGGCGGACCGCCGCCTGACCCTCCCTGGGTCTTAGTTTCGACACGTACCGACCGACAGGACTGCCGCACGGATGAAGACACTTGACCGGCCGCTCGACGACGACGACCGCGCGATGGCCGACATCGCCGAGGTCCGCGACTGGCGCCGCCTGGGCGGACCCCAGGCCGGCCAGACCGGACCGGTCCCGGTCCGCCGCCTGATCCGGCGCGTGAAGTCCGCGACGAACTGGAAGCCGTGGCCGATCAACCGCCGGACGGTGATCGACGACCAGCTCGACGGCTGGGGCTTCCTGACCCGCCGGAACACCGAGCTCGCGGTGTACGACGACCAGGTGCTGCCGCACAGCCCGTTCAGCGGCTGGGTCGCGTTCGCGATCGAGCCCGGGGACGTCAAGGATGCGGCCGCCGGACTCGACGAGCACTGGCCGCAGAAATTCGGCCTCGCCTGCCGGCACTGGGGACAGCCCTCGTACGTCGGAGTGGACAGCAAGACCGGTTTCGACGACGACTGGGCGCCAGGCGCGGGCGTCGGACGCCGGCACCTGGCGGTCTGGACCCCACCAGGCGCGGAGATCCATCTGTACAGCAACAAGCCGACAGCAAGACCACTGTCGACCTCGGTCGGCATCAACTACGTCGTGTACCTCAACGAGGAGGGGACATGAGAACCACCGCCCAAATGGCCCGCGAAGGCCAGCGGGACCTGCTTGCCAACACCGACACCCCCGCGCCCACCGGCCCGGAGCACAGCAGCGTCTCAGACACCTCCCTCACCGCCCTTGCGCACGCCCGTGCCGCCGGACCGACCACCGACCGGCACTTCCAGGCCGGTACGACCCCGACCGGTCCGTCGCGCGCAACGGGCAACGACGGTGCTCGTACGCAGACCAACGGTTCCTCGACGACCCGGAACCGGGACCACGGCCGGGGCGTCTGAGACCTGACCGCGCTACCCCGCTTCACGCCTGGAAGCAGTTATCCACAGGTGCCGAAACGGCCGTTGTAGGTGACCCTGGCGGCCACCTACGCTGAGCGGCAACCGCTTGAGCAGCGACGGAAGGAACCAGCCCAGAATGAAGACGCAGGACAGGCCGCTCCACGAGGACGACCTGGCGCTGGCGGACCTCGCCGAGATCGCCGACTGGACAAGGATCGCCGGCCCGGATTCGGACCGGACCGGTCCGGCCACCGTCAAGGGCATCGTCGAGCG
>DASSDE010000356.1:0-2575 GCA_035697365.1 Kribbella sp.
GTTGCCTGCCGCACCGTTCGCGGCTCCTGGCGGTCCACCGGCGGCTCGAAGTACGGGTCGGTGTCGTAGTCGTGCTCGATCCAGTGCGCCGCCCACTCGTCGGAGTGGAAGAGCCCGGTCGCGAACGTCGCGTCCGCGGTCGACACCGCACCGGCACCGTCCCGCACCGACAGCTGCCACACGTAGTCGGTCTGCGACGTCAGCGGCGCGCCACCGTGGTCCACGTACGTGTCCTGCCCAACCAGCCACCCGCTGTCCCACACCTGTACGCCGTCCCGCCGGACCTGCACGCGGAACGCGTCCTGCCGATCGCCACGGGTCGGTGACGCCAGCCGCCAGCTCAGCCGCGGTCGCGCCGTACCGATGCCGAGCGGCTCGGAACGATGCTCGCAGCGCAGGTCGTACGCCGTCAGCCCGCTCAACTCCGCAGCGGCCGGCGCCTCGGACAGCACCCAGTCAGTGGTCACCAGGAACACTCCGTCTCAGGTCGATGAAACTCGTGGCCGTCCGGTCGGAGGTCAGCGTGAAGCCCTCGACCGGCGCCTGTGGGGTGTCGACGATCTCGACGGTCCGCGGTGCGGAGTGGACCGTCAGGTTGGAGATCCGGATGTCGCGGACGACGGGCGCGTGGCCGCCGAACTGCTCCGGCTCCGCATGCCGGGTCGTGATCAGTACGGCGGACGTCGTCACCGCGTCGACCGTGATGTCGGAGGCCGTCACCCGCTCGATCACGCCGCCGCGCTCGGAATTCGTCTTGATCCGAAGCGCGTGGTCCACACTGTCGCCGGTGATGTGGAGGTCGCGGGCGCGGACGTCGCTGACACCTCCGGAGGCTTCGCTGCCGATCGTCAGCGCGCCGTGGCCGGAGGTGAACCGGCAGGATTCGATCAGGATGCTCCGCGACGGCCGCGCCACCCGGCGACCGTCGGCATCCCGGCCGGACTTGATCGCGATGCAGACGTCGCCGGTCGTGAACGAGCAGCCGGTGATCACCACGTCCTCGCACGAATCCGGGTTGCAGCCGTCGTTGTTCGGGCCGAGCGAGTCGACCGTGATGCCACGCACCAGGACGTCGCGGCAGAACACCGGATGCACCACCCACATCGGCGCGTTGACGATCCGGACGTCCTCGATCCGCACCCGCCGGCACCCGTACGGCTGGACGAAGCTCGGGCGGAAACCGTGCCCGGGTTCGAACACCCGTTGCTCCACGGGCACGTCCTCCTCGACCATCCGCAGCAGGCGCTCCCAGTCGGTCCGCGGACGCGTGCTGCTCCACCAGTTCGTCGTACTCGCGCCGCCGTCGAGTGTCCCGGTGCCGGTGATCGCGACATCCGTCTCGTCGTAGGCGTAGATCAACGGCGAGTGGCTGAAGCACTCGATCCCCTGCCAGCGAGTACGAACGATCGGGAACGCCGCCGGGTCCGTACGGAAGCGGAGCGTCGCGCCGGCGGACACGTGCAGCTCGACGTTGCTGCGCAACCGGATCGGCCCGGTCAGGAACTCCCCCGCCGGCACCACGACCCGTCCGCCCGCATCGACCGCCTTCGCGATCGCCGCGGAGCAGTCCACGCCGGGCTCTGCGCCGTACTCTGTGATCAGCCGGTCAGCCATGCGCCCGGATCCGGAGTGCGTTGGCCAGCGGGACAGCGATCACCCAACTGGGGTTCCACGTGTTCGTGTGCCCGCGCCGCTGCCAGTGCGTCTGGAAGACCGCCTCACCCTGCTCGCCGGGCAGCGGGAAGTTCCAGTCGTCCGGGTTGGCCGCAACACCCTGCGTCATCGCGTACAGCGTGGTCCAGGCGGCGGCGACGTACTCGGGGCGGTCGGCCGTGAGGCCGAAGGACAGCAGCTCGTACGTCGGGAAGAAGACGTCGAGGTGGTGGTTCTGAACGCTGACCGACGGCCAGCCGATCGTGTTGAACCCAGACGTGTGCAGCGGTGCGTCGGTGTCCTGCTCCGGAGACCACACGTACACCCAGGTGAGCAGCCAGTCCGCCGCCACCTCGCACCACTCCGCATAGCGCGGGTCCTTGGTAATGCGATAGAGCTCGTGGGCCGCCATGAAGTAGTACATGCCGGCCTCCTTGTCCTCGCAGGCCGCATCCAGCGTGGAGCGCGCAAAGGGGCGGTCGAAGGTCCGCGCGTGCTGGTCGTGGTACCGGGAGAGCCAGGTGGTTGCTTCCGACAACAGCTTCGGATCGTCGAGAATCTCGGACGCCTTCAACGCCGCGAGCACACACGGGATACCCGCAGCGGACACCGTCGCCGCTGCCGGGGCGCCGTCGAGCCGCCAACCGACCGGGAACGTACCGTCCGGAAGCTGCGCGCTCCGGAGGAACGCCATGGCTTCCTCCAGTGCGGCCGGCCAGGACGGCGGCACAGGCTCGCCCTGCGCGCGGAAGAGCGTGATGATGTCGGCCAGATCGCTGATCGTCTCGCCGTACGCGCGGCTCGAGACCATCGGCTTGCTGCCGGTGCGGAAGCTGGTCCACCGCCGGGTCGGGACCTGATAGGCGTTGTGCCGCAGACCGGGCGTCGGCGTCGGGCTGCCGGAGAGGTAGAACTCGACGGC
>DASSDE010000357.1:0-6011 GCA_035697365.1 Kribbella sp.
GCCAACGATGCGATGAGCGGGCCGGCCACGCCGTTGCCGGGGGACCGCTTGTGGTTCGTCATGCTGAGCAGCCTTGCCCAGGTCAACGCTTGCCAACTCCCTGAGGACCAGCCACTTCACGAACCTTTGACTATGGCAGTCGTTTGAAAGGGCGCAGCCGGGTCAGTGGGAGCGGGCGATGACGATGTCTGCGACGACCTTCCAGCCCAGGCTGCGGTAGAGCCGGAGGCCGTCGATCGACGCGATCAGGATGCCGCGCTTGGCGCCCTTCGCCGCGGCCGTCTCGACCAGCGACGCCATCACCGCACTGCCGAGGCCACGCCGGCGGTGCGCCGGATCGGTCTCGATCCGGTCGGCCACGGCGTCCTCGCCGACCACGGCCATCCGGCCGCTCGACACCACTCCGCCGTGCTGCGTGGCGCGGGTGATGATCAGGTCGTCCTCGAGCTCGGTGTGCAGTGCATAGCGTTCGTGCAGCTTCAGGGCCGGCTGCTCCGACAACTGGATCGTCATCAGCCAGTCCTGGTCCTGCTGGACCTCGAGACCGAGGTCCTCGAGCTGCTCGATCCGGGCCTCCTTGTCGTCGGTGGCCAGCGTGATCCAGCCCGAGCCGCGTCCACCACCGTCGGCAGCGGCCAGTTGGGCGGCGCGTTCCACCCGATCCGGTTTGCCGTCGGCATCCAGTACCACGTACTCCGTCGGGCGGCTCTCCTCGCCGGCCCGAACGATCAGGATGCCGTCGTTGGCGTCCTCAACCGTGGTCCAGCCCCGCGAGACGGACCACCCGGCCTGCCAACGGCGGACGAGTTCCTCACGATCTCTCACCCGTCGATTCAAGCAGCCCGGCAGCGCGACGGCGAGGGGAACCGGTGTCGCGTGACACCAACTGGCCGTAAACCACTGCCTGCGCGCGGTGACCAATACTCCTGCGACCGCGCGGGGGTCAACCCCTGGGCCGGTCGGTGTACTCGTCGACGAGCAGGTCGTAGGTGAGCATGTTGTCGTAGCTGCCGTCGCGCCGCGGGTCGGCCTGGCGTTCGTTGCCGACCTTGGTGAATCCGTTGATCTCGGCAACGTGCGCGGAGGCGGTGTTCACGTCGGCGCAGCGCACGATCAACCGCCGGCGCCCGAGGCCGCCGTCCTCGATCGGTTTGAACGCGTGGCTCAGCAACAGTTGCACCGCGGTCGTCATCACCTTGCGGCCGCGCGCGGCCGGGTGCATCCAGTACCCGATCTCGCCACGCGTACGGTCCATGCCGCTCTTCAGACCGAAGACGCTGACGTTGCCGAGCAGCTCGTCGGTCGCGGCGTCCGCGATCGCCCATGCGACGGCCTCACCGCTCGCCGCGGCCTCCGAACGGGTCGTGATGAAGCCCAGTGCGTCCTCGAGCCCGTACGGCGACGGCATCCCCGTCAGCCACCGCTGGGTGCGTTCGTCGTCGCACGCCTCCATCACCCGCTGGGCATCGGACTCGCGGAACGGCCGCAGCCGGATCCCGTCGCCTTCCAGTACGGGCACGGTCCACCAGTTGCCCTTCGGCTCCAACGGGTCGTCGCGGCCGATCGTCGCGACCCATTCGTCCTTGCGCACGCCGCGGGCGCGACCGCCGCCCGGGATCGTCACCAGGTCGTGGAATCCGGCCTTCCACGCGACCTTGCGGCTGCCCAGGTTGCCGACGAACGCCCGCCAGATCACGCGTTTCCAGCCCAGTTCGTCGAACGCGTACCGTACGACGAGCTTGAGCGCCCGCGTCATCACGCCCTTGCCGCGCACCTCCGGCGACACGGCGAAGCCGACCTCGCCGACACCACCCTCGCCGTCGTGCAGGTCGATCGTTCCGACGTAGTGGCCGTCGTACTCGATCACCCAGCCCCACAGCGTGTTCTCGCGCCAGCCGTTCGGGATCAGCTGGGTCAGGAAGTTCACGGCGTGCTCGCGCAGGTACGGGACCGGGATCGTGGTCCACTGCTGCATCTCCGGGTCCTGGCAGAGCCGGTACGCGGGGTCCACGTCGGCCTCCGTCGCCGCACGCAGGGTCACCACGTCGTCGGTCAGCACGGGTACGTCTTCGGGAAAGCGCATGCTCCAGGGTGACTCGCGGCCACCTCCTCGGCAACGCATTTCACTGACACGAAGACGTTTCGACACTAGGCTGTGCAGCGTGAACGCAGCCGGAGCAGAACCGCCCCGCGGGCGTGGGGGTCAGTTGGCCGCCCAGCGGCAGGCCACGATCGTTGCCGAGGTCAACAGCCGCGGCGCGATCACGGTCGCCGAGTTGGTCGACCGGTTCGGCGTGTCGGATATGACGATCCGGCGCGATCTGGACGCCCTCGACTCCAGCGGCCTACTGCACAAGGTGCACGGCGGCGCGACGTCGGTGGGACTGCGCAGCGCGCACGAGCCGGGCTTCGACGCCAAGCTGACGCAGGAGTCCGCGGCCAAGCAGGCGATCGCCGCCGAGGCCGCCACCCGCGTGCAGCCGGACAGCGCGATCGGCATCGGCGCCGGTACGACGACGTACGCGCTGGCCCGTCAGTTGCTCCGCGTGGAGAACCTGACTGTCGTCACGAACTCGGCCCGGATCGCGGACGTGTTCCACGGCAACGCCCGCTCGGATCGCACCGTTGTGCTGATCGGTGGCATCCGGACTCCGTCGGACGCGCTGGTCGGCCCGATCGCCACCGCCGCGCTGGCGTCGCTGCATCTGGATCTGTTGTTCCTCGGGGCGCACGGCGTCGACGCCGAGCACGGGCTGAGCACGCCGAACCTGATGGAGGCCGAGACCAACCGGTCGTTCATCGCCGCCAGCCGCGAGGTGGTCGTGGTCGCGGATCACACCAAGTGGGGGACCGTCGGCCTGAGTACGTTCGCGAACTGGCCGGATCTGGACGTGATCGTCACGGACAACGGCCTCTCGGCCGCCGCCCGCAAGGCGATGCGCGACACCGGCTGCGACCTGGTTGTCGCTTCTTAGCTGACTCTGGAAGCGCCCGCGGACGGTGTTGCGGCGAGTGAGGTCGGGGCCGTGAATCCGTGCTCCGCAAAGGCTTTCTCGATCGCGGACAGCACCGCGTCCGCCGTCGGCGCCTCGACCAGAGCGATGATGCAGCCGCCGAACCCACCGCCGGTCATCCGCGCACCGAGCGCACCGGCCTCGAGTGCGGTGTCGACCGCGACGTCCAGCTCCGGAACGGTGATCTCGAAGTCGTCGCGCAGCGAGGCGTGCGACGCGGTGAACAGCGGACCGACCTCGCGCAGCTTCCCGGCGTGCATCAGCGCGACCGCGTCCTCGACCCGCCGGATCTCCGTCACCACATGCCGTACGCGGCGCCGTACGACGTCGTCGGACAACCGGGCCAGCGCATCGTCGAGATCCTCGAACGCAATCGATCGCAGAGCCGGTACGCCGAGCTCGGCGGCCGCCTGCTCGCAGCTCTTCCGGCGCGCGGCGTACTCGCCGTCGACGTGCCGGTGCGGCGCCTTCACGTCGACGACCAGCAGCGTCAGGTCGTCGGCCGGCGGGTCGAACGGGATCTGGTCGGTGGACATCGCGCGGATGTCGAAGAACAGCGCGTGGCCCGCGGTGCAGCACATCGACGCCATCTGATCCATCAATCCGACCGGCGCACCGACGTAGGAGTTCTCGGCGCGCTGGGCCAGCCGGGCGACCTCGGCCGGGTCGACCTCGATGCCGCGCAGCCCGAGCAGCGCGACGGAGGTCGCACAGAGCAGCGCGGCGGACGACGACAGGCCGGCGCCGGACGGGAGGTCGGAGTCGACGAGCAGGTTCGCCCCGCCGATCGCGTACCCGGATTCGCGCAGCACCCAGGCGGCGCCCGCGGGGTACGCGGCCCAGTCGCCCACTGAACCAGGGGCCAGCTCGTCGAGCGCGAACTCGATCACGCCGTCGTGCCCGCCGGACGCGACCGCGATCCGTCCGTCATCGCGCTTCGAGGCGGTGATCAGGATCCGGTTCGGCAGCGCGATCGGCAGCACCAGCCCGTCGTTGTAGTCGGTGTGCTCGCCGATCAGGTTCACCCGGCCCGGTGCCCGCCAGCTGCCGTCCGGCGTCGTACCGAAGACTTTCTCGAAGGAGCTCACGAACCAACCTTCCGCAGGGTCTCGGCCACGTCTTCCGGCCGGGTGTCGCTGATGAACGCGCCCATACCGGACTCGGAGCCGGCCAGGTACTTGATCTTGTCCTTCGCGCGCCGGATCGACAACACCTCCAGGTGCAGGTAGCCGAGCTCGCGATCGACCCGGACCGGCGCCTGGTGCCAGGCGGCGATGTAGGGCAGCGGCTCGCCGTACAGACCGTCGAGGCGGTGCAGCACATCGAGGTACAGCTCGGCGAAGTCGTCGCGCTCGCCGACCGACAGCTCGTCGATGCCGCCGACCTGGCGGTGCGGGTACAGGTGCACCTCGACCGGCCAGCGGGCGGCCTCCGGGACGAACGCGGTCCAGTTGCCGTTCTGCGCGATGACGCGCGTCCCCTCTTTGCGCTCGGCGGCCAGCACGTCGGCGAACAGGTTGCTCCCGGCAACTTCCTGGTGCTTGCGGGCCTGTGCCAGCAGGGTACGCATCCGCGGCGGGACGAACGGGTAGGCGTAGATCTGGCCGTGCGGATGGCTCAACGTGACGCCGATCTCGCGGCCGCGGTTCTCGAACGGGAAGACCAGTTCGACGTCGTCGCGGGCGCTCAGGTCCGCGGTCCGGTCGGCCCAGGTGTCGACGACCAGCCGGGCCTGACCCTGCGACAGGCCGGTGAACGAGCCGTTGTGGTTGCTCGTGAAGCACACCACCTCGGTGCGGCCGGGGCCGGCGAAGGACGGGAACCGGTTCTCGAAGACGGCGACGTTGTAGTCGTGGTCCGGGATCTCGGTCGCGTTGCCCGGCTTGCTCGGGCACAGCGGGCACTGGTCCGCCGGCGGCAGGTAGGTCCGGGTGTTGCGGTGCGTGGCGTAGGTGATCACATCACCGGTCAGCGGGTCGGTACGCAGCTCCACCTGCGGCTGCGGGGCGGGCAGGCCGCGGGTGTCCTCGAGCGGTACCCGGACCGGCGCGTCGGCCGGGTCGTAGTAGATCAGGTCGCGGCCGTCCGACAAGGTGGTGTCGGTCCGGCGTACACCGCGCGGCGTCTTCATCGTGTGACCTCCCCGGCCGCACGCTGCGTCCGGCCAGGAATCATCGTAAACCAACAAACTCGAACATGCATCGTGATACCCGTCGCCGGTAGAGTAGCTAAATGGACGACTACGCCCAACGCCCGCCCTCTCGACATCCGACGAGAGGGCGCTAGGAACTCCGAGCTATGAACGACACCCTGCTGAACATCGTTCTGATTCTGGTCTTCGTGCTGATCGGCGGGGTCTTCGCGGCCGCCGAGATGGCCCTCGTGTCACTGCGGGAGAGCCAGCTGAAGGCCCTCTCCCAACGCGGCAAGCGCGGCGAGATCGTCGCCAAGGTGGCCGCCAATCCGAACCGCTTCCTGTCCGCCGTGCAGATCGGCGTGACCCTGATGGGCTTCCTGTCGGCCGCCTTCGGTGGTGCGACGCTGGCCGACGGCCTCTCGCCGCACCTGCGGAAACTCGGCCTCCCCGAGTCGGTGGCGGACACCGTCGCGCTGATCCTGATCACGATCCTGATCTCGTACGTCTCGATCGTGCTCGGCGAACTCGCCGCGAAGCGGCTCGCGCTGCAGCGGGCGGAAGGCTTCGCGCTCGCGCTCGGCCCGCTCGTGGACCGGATCGCCTCCGGCGCCCGCCCGGTGATCTGGCTGCTCTCGAAGTCGACCGACCTGGTGGTGCGCGCGCTCGGCGGCGACCCGAACGCGAACCGCGAGGTGATGAGCGACGAGGAGCTCCGGGATCTGGTCTCGGCGAGCGAGTCGCTCGGCGAGGAGGAGCGCAAGATCGTCGACGACGTCTTCGAGGCCGCCAGCCGGCAGCTCCGGGAGCTGATGCTGCCGCGCACCGAGGTGGACTTCGTCGACGCCGAGATGCCGGCCTAC
>DASSDE010000358.1:0-2426 GCA_035697365.1 Kribbella sp.
TTGCGGCTCGCGTCGGCGAGGGCGGTCCTGGTCTGTTCGGAGAAGAACTGCTCGGCGGGGGCGGGGGTGTCCAGTTCGGTCACGTGGGTGATCTTCCTCAGCTGTTGGGGGCAGATGCCAGGCGTAAGTATGTGAGAAGCCCGTGAGAGCCGCGTCGGCGGGTATGAGAGACCTGCGAGAACCCTCCCGACCAGGCAGTCACCGGTGTCCAGTGGACCCCATGAACACCGAAAACAGCGCGGGCCTGGTGGTGGCTGTTGTGCTGGTGGCTTATCTGATTGCCGCCCTGGTCTTTCCCGAGAGGTTCTGATGTCCGACACTGCGGCCGGCCTGTTGCAGGTTGGCTTCCTTCTCCTGTGCCTGGCGGCGGTCTACCGGCCGCTGGGCGGGTACATGGCCCGCGTTTACACCTCCGATCGGGACCTCCGGGCCGAGCGCGGCCTCTACAGACTGTTCGGGGTCGACGCCCACTCCGATCAGACCTGGGGCGTGTACGCACGCTCGCTGATCGCGTTCTCGGCGGCGAGCCTGGTGCTGCTGTTCCTGCTGCAGCGCCTGCAGCACTGGCTCCCACTGTCGCTCGGGCTGCCGAACGTACCGTCCGGGCTGGCCTTCAACACCGCCGCTTCTTTCGTCGCGAACACCAACTGGCAGTCGTACGCGCCCGAGGTGACGATGGGCCACCTGGTCCAGTTCGCCGGCCTCGCGGTCCAGAACTTCGTCTCGGCGGCCGTCGGCATCACCGTCGCGATCACGCTGATCCGCGGCTTCACCCGCGCGAAGACCGATCGTCTCGGCAACTTCTGGGTCGACCTCACCCGTACGCTGCTCCGCATCCTGCTGCCGATGGCAGTCGTCGGCGGCCTCGCACTGGTCGCGATGGGCGTCGTCCAGAACTTCTCCAGCGGTCACGAGGTGACCTCGATCGTCGGCCAGCCGCAGACGATCCCCGGCGGCCCGGTTGCGAGCCAGGAGGTCATCAAGGAGCTCGGCACCAACGGCGGCGGCTTCTACAACGCGAACTCCGCGCACCCGTTCGAGAACCCGAACGGCCTGTCGAACCTGTTCGAGATCTTCCTCGAGTTGGTCATCCCGGTCGCGCTCACCCGCACCTTCGGCCTGATGGTGAAGGACAAGCGGCAGGGGTACGCGATCCTCGGCGTGATGGGCACCCTGTGGGCGGCCTTCACCTTCGCCGCGACGTTCTTCGAGAACCAGGGCGCCGGTACGGCGAGCCAGGCCGCGGGCGCCGCGATGGAGGGCAAGGAGACCCGCTTCGGCGAGTGGGCCTCGGCGTTGTTCGCCAGCTCCACGACAGGTACGTCGACCGGCGCGGTCAACTCCGCGCACGACTCGTTCACCCCACTCGGCGGTGGTACGGCGATGTTCCACATGATGCTCGGTGAAGTCACACCGGGCGGTACGGGTTCGGGGCTGTACGGGATGCTGATCCTCGCCGTACTCGCGGTCTTCGTCGCGGGGCTGATGGTCGGGCGGACGCCGGAGTACCTGAAGAAGAAGATCACCGCGCGCGAGATGAAGCTCGTGTCGCTCTACATCCTGACCACACCGACGATCGTTCTCGCCGGCGCCTCGATCGCGATGGGACTGGCGTCCGCGCGGGCCTCGATCTTCAACACCGACAGCCCGCACGGCTTCTCCGAGGTCCTGTACGCGTTCACGTCCGCAGCCAACAACAACGGCAGCGCGTTCGGCGGCCTCAGCGCCAACATCCCCTTCTACAACACCGCTCTGGGGCTCGCGATGCTGCTCGGCCGGTTCATTCCGATCGTCTTCGTACTGGCGCTCGCCGGCTCGCTCGCGCAGCAGCAGCCGGTGCCGGTCACGCAGGGCACGCTGCCGACGTACAAGCCGCTCTTCGTCGGGCTGCTCGTCGGCACGGTGCTGATCGTCACCGGCCTCACCTACTTCCCCGCACTCACCCTCGGACCCCTCGCGGAGGGACTGTGATCAGGCAATTGATCGGCGCGTTCCCCGACGCGCTGCGCAAGCTCGACCCACGGGTGATGTGGAAGAACCCGGTGATGTTCGTCGTCGAGGTCGGCGCGGTCGCCGCGACGGTCTTCGCCGTCACCGACCCCGGCGTGTTCGTCTGGTGGATCGTGGTCTGGCTCTGGCTGACCGTGATCTTCGCGAACCTTGCGGAAGCGGTCGCGGAAGGCCGCGGCAAGGCCCAGGCCGAGACACTGCGCCGGGCGAAGACCGAGACCACCGCCCGGAAGCTGGTGGATGATCGCGAGGAGCAGATCCCCGCGGCCCAGTTGCAGCTCGGTGACCTCGTCGTGGTCGAGGCGGGGCAGATCATCCCCGGCGACGGTGACGTCGTCGAAGGCGTCGCCGCGGTGGACGAGTCGGCGATCACCGGCGAGTCGGCCCCGGTCATCCGGGAGTCCGGCGGCGACCGG
>DASSDE010000359.1:0-2234 GCA_035697365.1 Kribbella sp.
TCACCTTGCGGCGGATGCCGGCGGTGTCGATGAACCGCCACTCCTTGCCGCCCAGGGTGATCAGTTCGTCGACCGGGTCCACCGTCGTACCGGCGACGTCGCTGACGACGACCCGGTCCTCCTTGGCGACCTTGTTCAGCAAGGAGGACTTGCCGACGTTCGGCTTGCCGACGATCGCGACCCGGCGCGGGCCGCCGACCTCGGTGTACCGCTCCGGGGGCGCCTCGGGCAGCGCGGCCAGAATGGCGTCCAGCATGTCGCCGGTCCCCCGGCCGTGCATCGCCGAGATCGGGAACGGCTCGCCGATGCCGAGCGCCCAGAGGTTCATCGCCTCGGACTCGATCCGCTGGTCGTCGACCTTGTTCGCGGCCAGGACGACCGGCTTGCCGGACTTGCGCAGCACCCGGACGACGGCCTCGTCGGCGTCGGTGATGCCGATCACCGCGTCGACCACGAACAGCACCGCGTCGGCGGCGTTGATCGCGACCTCCGCCTGCGCGGCGACCAGAGCCGCCATACCGACCGCGTCCGGGTCCCAGCCGCCGGTGTCGACGACGGTGAACTCCCGGCCGGCCCAGTTGGCGTCGTACGACACGCGGTCGCGGGTGACGCCCGGGGTGTCCTCGACGACCGCCTCGCGGCGGCCGATGATCCGGTTGACCAGCGTGGACTTGCCCACGTTCGGCCGGCCGACGATCGCGAGCACCGGAAGCGGCCCGGTGTCCTCCCGGTCATGCGTCGGTACGTCGGTGGGCAGGTCAGTCATCAGGGGTCCTTCGGGTCTCGCCAGCCCGGAAGTGGGTGGCCGGTTTCTTCGACGGCCGCCTTCACGTGGGCGCGCAGCACGTCGCCGATGTGGTCGGCGACCGCCTGTACGTCGGTATGTCTCCTGGGAAAGGGTACGCGCTCGACGGCGAAAGGCTCGCCGTACACGACGTCGACCCGGCTCCCGGGCGGCGGATGGCCCTCGACACTGCCGTCCGGCAAGCGTGTACCCATCAGCGCCACCGGCAGGATCGGGGCGCCGGTGACCATCGCCAGGTACGCCACGCCGCTGCGGATCCGGCCGAAGTCGCCCGGTCCGCGGGTGCCCTCCGGGTAGATGTTCAGCACCCGGCCGTCGCGCAGTACCTGGATCGACTTGCGGACCGCGAGCACGTCGTACGACGACCTGTCGACCGGGATCTGGCCGATCCGGCGCAGGAACGCGCCCTGGAGACCGCCGAACACCTCGATCTTGCCGAGCTGGTGCAGCATCCGCGGCGCGATCGCTCCGAGCAGCGGCCCGTCCAGCAGGCTCAGGTGGTTCGGTGTCATCAGCAACGGACCGGTCAGCGGGAACCGGTCCTCGTGGTGGACGGTCAGGTTGTAGCGGTGGAAGAAGAACGGCCTGGCCAGCTTCCGCATCGGCAGCGCGAGCCGGTACGGCAACGGCGGCAGATCGTCCGTACGCGGCAGATCCTTGTGCCCGGTGACCTCAGCGGTCATGGGGCGTGCCTTGCGGGACGGCCTCCTTGGCGAGTCGGCTGATCACGTCGATGACCTCCTCGAGGGTCAGGTCGGTCGAGTCGATGGTGACCGCGCCGTCGGAGGCGACCTGGAACTCCGACACGGTCGAGTCGTCGGCATCCCGACGAACGATCTGGTCCCGCAACTGTTCGGCGGTGAGCGATCCGACCTGGGCGCCACGGCGCGCCATCCGGGCCTCCTGGTCGGCGGTCAGCAGCACCTTCAGCTCGGCGTCGGTGGCAACCACGGTGGCGATGTCGCGCCCCTCGACCACGATCCCGCCGCTCGGCCGGGCGTCGTCGATGATCGCCCGCTGCCGCCGGATCAGCTCCTGGCGGACGTCCAGGTTGGTGGCGATCTTCGACACCACCTCGCTGATCCGCGGTTCCCGGATCGCGGCCGTGACGTCGGTCCCGTCGGCGATCACGAACTGGTGCTCCGGGTCGGTGCTGAGCTCCAGCTCCAGCTCGCGGGCGCGCTGCGCAACCGCCGCCGTGTCGTCGAGGTCCAGTCCGCGGTCGACCGCCGACCAGGTCACGGCGCGGTACGTCGCGCCGGTGTCCAGGAACCGCAGTCCGAGCCGCGTGGCCACTCCGCGGGCGGTGCTCGACTTACCGGAGCCGCTCGGCCCGTCCACAGCGATGATCATGCCCCGAAGGTTACCTTCGGAGGGGGACAGTTCAGCGGTGGACTACCCACCCGCGGTCGGTCAGGACGTCGACCAA
>DASSDE010000360.1:0-3980 GCA_035697365.1 Kribbella sp.
GCCGTCACGTCGGCGCGGTACGGGACCGTCGTGTTGGCATGGATGAGCGGATGAACTTCAGCAAGGTGTCGCCGGCCGGTTTTCGGGCTGTGTACGGCGTGGAGAACTATGTGCAGGGCGTGCTCGACCACACGTTGCTGCACCTGATCAAGGTCCGGGCCTCGATGCTCAACGGCTGTACGTACTGCCTGAACATGCACACCACGGACGCGTTGAAGGAAGGCGAGACCAGCCAGCGCCTGTTCGGGCTGGCGGCCTGGCACGACTCGTCGTTCTACGACGAGCGGGAGCGTGCCGCGCTGGCCCTCACCGACGCGGTCACGATCCTCGAGCGCGACGGCGTTCCGGACGACGTGTGGGACGCGGCGCTGGACCAGTTCGGGGAGGAGGGGGCCGCCAACGTGCTCCTCGCGATTGGGATCATCAACCTGTGGACCCGTCTGAACGTCGCGACCCGCAGGCAGCCGGAACTCGCGGGCTGATCCTGCAGGAGTACGAGTCCGCGCGGGGCATGCTCACCGGGCTCGCGTACCGGCTGCTGGGGAGCTGGCACGACGCGGAGGACGTGCTGCAGGACGCGTACGTACGCTGGTCCGCCGCCGACCGTACCGACGTCGCCGAGCCGCGCCGCTACCTGACCCGGGTGGTGACGCGGCTGGCGGTCGACGTACTGCGGACCCGGCAGGCGCGCCGCGAGAGCTACACCGGCGAGTGGCTTCCGGAGCCGGTGCCCGCGACGGCGTTCGAACTCGACGACGTGTCGATGGCGCTCCTGCACCTGATGGAGCGCCTCACCCCGCCGCAGCGCGCGGTCTACGTACTGCGGACCGCCTTCACGCTCCCGTACGAGGAGATCGCGGAGATCCTCGACCGTACGCCCGAGGTCTGCCGGCAGCTGTTCCGCCGCGCCCGGCTGGCCCTGGACGACGACTGCCCGCGCTACCGTCCGTCGACCGAGGAGCAGCGTCAGCTGCTGACCGACTTCGTGGCCGCGGCCCGCGACGGCGATCTGCATCGCCTCGAGGCGATGCTCAAGGAGTCGGTCACCTCCTGGACCGACTCCGACGGCCGTCGGCACGCCGCCCGCAAGCCGGTCGTCGGGCGTGCGAAGGTCGCGCACTTCTTCAGCCACATCTATGCGCAGCCGGACGTGACCGTCGCAGCGCTGGAACTGGTGACCGGTCCGGCGCTGGACATCGTTGTCCGCGGCAACCGTCACGTCCTCACCCTGGACACCGACGGCCGGCAGATCGCCGCGATCCGAGTCCTGGCCAACCCGGCGAAGCTGTCAGCGGTACAGAGGTAGCGCGCCGGTGAGGGAGTCGATGGACTGGCGGGGACCGTAGAGCGCTAGGCCGAGGTACTGGATGTCGTCGGGCTTGGTACCGGCGAGTGTGGTGGACATCTGCTCGTACGTGCGGGCCTGCTGTGCGACCTGGTGCATGTCGTGGATCGTGACGTCGGGACGCGCGGCGGCCTGGGCGCGGAGCGTGCTGAGGTCATCGGCGCGGAGGATCGGGATCGGGTACGCGCACATGCCGGTGTGCGGCGTACCGGCAGCGTCGGTGGTCCCGGGCCCGACAGTTCCGTCGTGGTGGTGGCCGAGGCCGACGCCGAGCAGGGCGGCGGTGTTGAGGGCAACGCCGATGGGCGCTTCGGCCGCAATGATCACGACCATCTTGTTCGTCAGCACGCCGGTCACGGTAGCCCGATGAGCGAGAGATTCGACTGTGTACCGAACATCGTTCGGTGGATCTGCGAAACTGGTGGCCATGGACGAACTTGATACGGCGCTGCTGCGGATGCTGCAGAACGACGCCCGCCGGACCAACCGCGAGATGGCGGCCGAGCTCAAGATCGCCCCGTCGACCTGCCTGGAGCGGATCCGCGGGCTGCGCGACCGCGGTGTGATCAGCGGGTACCACGCGGCGGTCGACCTGCAGGCGATCGACCGGTCCACGCAGGCGATCATCTCGATCAAGCTCCGGCCGCAGGCGATGGCGGTCGCGACCGCGTTCCAGGCGTACGTGATGGACCTGCCGCAGACGCTGGACATGTTCATGGTCTCCGGCGGCTCGGACTTCCTGGCCCATGTCGCGGTCAAGGACACCCAGGCGCTCCGCGATCTGGTCCTGGCGCTCGCCAAACGCCAGGAGATCGCCGACATCCGCAGTTCGGTCGTCTTCGAGCACCACCGCCGCACCACGGTCATGCCGCTGACTTCGTAGGGTGGTGGGTATGCGACTCAACTACGTGGAGACAGGTTCGGCCGATGCGCCCGTAGTACTGCTCGGATCGTCGCTCGGGGCGAGCCAGGCGATGTGGGCGCCGCAGGTCGACGTACTGGCGCAACGCTTCCGGGTGGTGACGTTCGACCATCGGGGCCACGGCGGATCGGAGGTCCCGGCCGGCCCGTACACGATCGACGACCTCGGCGGCGACGTCCTCGAACTGCTCGACACCCTCGAAGTCGAGCAGGCGTCGTACGTCGGCATCTCACTCGGCGGCGCAATCGGCCTCTGGCTCGCCGAGCACGCCCCGGAACGCATTCACCGCCTGGCCGCGATCTGCCCGCCCACCAACACCGCCGCAAACCCGCAACCGTGGATCGACCGCGCCGCACAGGTACGCGCCGAGGGGACCAAGTCGATCACCGACGCCACCCTCGGCCGCTGGTTCCTGCCGGAGTTCACCGACACGGACCCGATCCGGCAAATGCTCCTCGACTCCCCGCCCGAGGGCTACGCCGCCTGCTGCGAGGCGCTCAGCACCCTGAACCTCCTCCCAGAACTACCCAACATCACCGCCCCCGTCCTGCTCATCACCACCGACTCCGACCAGTCCGTCCCCCCAGAAACCGTCGTACCCCTGGCCTCCCAGATCCCCAGCGCCCACCTGGAGGTCATCGAAAACGCCGCCCACCTCGTCACCTACTCCCACCCCCGAACCATCAACCCCCTCCTCCTCACCCACCTCACCTGAGCGCGATTCCGGGGGTGGAGGGGTGCGGCGTTAGGCTGGTGGGTGCTCTGGACCGCTGACTGGAAGTTGCTATGACTGTCGAATCGCTGTTTCCCCGCCTGGAGGCGTTGCTGCCGGGTGTGCAGAAGCCGATCCAGTACGTCGGGGGTGAACTGAACTCGGTCAGCAAGGAGTGGGACGCGGTCGGCGTGCGCTGGGCGCTGATGTACCCGGACGCGTACGAGGTCGGTCTGCCGAACCAGGGCGTCCAGATCCTGTACGAGGTGCTGAACGAGCGCGACCACATCCTGGCCGAGCGGACGTACTCCGTCTGGCCGGACATGGAGAAGACGATGCGGGAGAACGCGATCCCGCAGTTCACGCTCGACAGTCACCGGCCGGTGCGGGCGTTCGACGTGTTCGGGCTGTCGTTCTCGACCGAGCTCGGGTACACGAACATGCTCACCGCGCTGGACCTGGCCGGCATCCCGCTGCACGCCGTCGACCGGACCGACGAGGACCCGATCGTGCTGGCCGGCGGACATGCCGCGTTCAACCCGGAGCCGATCGCCGACTTCATCGACGCTGCCGTCCTGGGTGACGGCGAGGAGATCGTGCTGGCGATCTCCGAGGTGATCCGGGAGTGGAAGGACGAGGGCCGCCCGGGCGGTCGCGACGAGGTGCTGCTGCGGCTGGCGAAGTCCGGCGGCGTCTACATCCCGAAGTTCTTCACCGTGGACTACCTGGCCGACGGCCGGATCCAGCGCGTCACCCCGAACCGCCCCGGCGTACCGTTCCGGACCGCGAAGCACACGGTCATGGACCTCGACGCGTGGCCGTACCCGAAGAAGCCGCTCGTCCCGCTCGCCGAGACCGTGCACGAGCGGTACTCCGTGGAGATCTTCCGCGGCTGTACGCGCGGCTGCCGGTTCTGCCAGGCGGGCATGATCACCCGCCCGGTGCGCGAGCGCAGCATCACCACGATCGGCGACATGGTGCAGAACGGGCTCAAGCAGTCC
>DASSDE010000361.1:0-2835 GCA_035697365.1 Kribbella sp.
CCCGAGACGACCGGGTTCTCCGGACGGAACTTCTGGAAGTCGGCGTTCAGCTGCTTGCCTTCGCCGGCGTCCAGGCTGCCCTTCGCCTTCCGGATCGTCTCGGCCTTGGTCGCCCACTCACCGTAGACCGAGTCCGGCAGGATCGGCGCCCGGAGGATGAAGCGCTCGAGCACCGTGGAGGGCGTTCCGATGGCGAACACCACCGTGGTGTCGTCCTTCGCCGAGACGTCGGACAGGAACGTCCACGGGGGCTGCCGCATCAGCCACTGCAGGTTGAACGTCGACACGACGTCCTTGGCCGTCACCGGCTTGCCGTCGCTCCAGGTCAGCCCGGAGCGCAGCTTCATCGTGTACGTCTTGGTCGCCTCGTCCAGCGTGCCGGACTCGGCCATCATCCATTCCCACTTCTTGTCGGCCCAGTAGTACAGACCGGCGCTGGGATAGATCAGGTCGTTGTACGGGCTGGTCGCCATCTGGATGCCGTCGAGGACACCCGCGGCCAGGTTGAAGTGACCCTTGGGCGGCAGCTGGTACGGATACGCACCGTGGAACTCCTTGGTGCCGCCGTTGCTGCCACCGCCGCTGGCGTTCGGCTTGCTCGGCGAGCACGCCTCCAGTGACCCGATGCCGGCCACGCCGACACCGGCGATGCCGAAGATCTGGAGCACGTGCCGGCGCGAAATCGCGTGGGATCGGGCGCTCGCGCCCGTTCCGTCGGTGCCGGAATCGTTGGTGCCGGTGGGACTCATCCTTCGTCCTTTCTGGACTGACCACACGCCCATGTCTGGTCAGGTACTGCTGGTGGAATTAACTACCGCCCTCGCGTTTCTCCCGGCGCCGGGTGATGACCACGCCGACGACGACCACCAGGCCCAGTAGCAGGCCCAAACACAAGGTGAACAAGGTGACGACGAACTCCGCGGTGCCCGGCGTCAGGGTGAGCAGCAGGACCCCGCTGGACAGCACCAGGAACGCTGCCCAGCCGAGCGCCGCCCGGCCGATCTGAGGACCCATCAGTCCGCCGGCTCATCCGGCTGCTTCCCCTCCCGGAGACCGTCCGGCACACCGTCGCGGGCGACCACATGGCAGGCCGCGGACTGACCGGAGCGAATCTCCACGAGTTCGGGGATCTTCCCGTCGCACAGCCCGTCCTCGAACTGCGGGCAGCGCGGATGGAACGAGCACCCGGACGGCAGGTTCGCCAGGCTCGGGATCTCCAGGCTGCGCAGGGATTCGCGGCCCTTGGTCTTGGTCAGGTCCGGGTCCGGCTCCGGGATCGCGTCGATCAGCGCCCGGGTGTACGGGTGCGTCGGCGCGTTGATGATCTTCGGGGTCGGGCCGAACTCGACGATCCGGCCGAGGTACATGACCGCGGTCTTGCCGTTCCAGCCGAAGTACTTGGCGATCGCCAGGTCGTGGGTGATGAACAAGAACCCGACGCCGAGGTCGTCGCGCAGCCGGCCGAGCATCGCGAGCACGCTGATCCGGATCGACACGTCCAGCATCGACGTGGACTCGTCCGCGATGATCAGCTTCGGGTCCAGGGTCAGGGCCCGCGCCACCGCGACCCGTTGCCGCTGGCCACCGGACAGCTGGTGCGGGTACTTCGGCAGATAGTTCTCGGCGGGGCTCAGGTCGACCTTGGTGAGCAGCTCGGCCGCCTTCTCCGCGGCCGCCTTCTTGGTCTTCACGACGCCGTGCTTGAGCAGCGGTGCGGTGATCGTCTGCTGGATCGTCCGCGTCGGGTTCAGCGACGCGTACGGGTCCTGGTGGACGTACTGCACGCTGCGCCGGAACGCGGCGAAGTCGTTGCGCTTCATCGACCAGATATCGGTCCCGTCGTACGCGACCTGCCCGCTGGTGGGCCGCGCGAGACCGGCCGCCATCCGCGCCGCCGTCGTCTTCCCCGAACCGCTCTCACCGACCAGGCAGAGCACCTCACCGGGGTTCACCGACAGGTCGATGTTGTCCACCGCGCGGATCGGCCCGGCCTTGGTCTCGAACACCTGACTGAGCCCGCCGAGCGTCATCAACGGCGTCCGTCCGGCCTGCGGCGACTGCTCCAGTGCGCTCATGATGCCGTCCCCAGGTTCTCGGTCGGCGCCTCGCGCTCGAGGTGCACGTTCTTGTAATGGATGCAGGCCACGTCGTGGGCGTCGCCGGCTTCGTCGGTGATCGGGATCAGCGGCGGGTCCTCCTCGCGGCAGGCGTCGGTCGCGTACTTGCAGCGCGGCGCGAACGTACACCCCTTCGGGAGCGCGGCGAGGCTCGGCGGGCCGCCCGGGATCGACTCGAGATCCGGCAGGTCGCCGACGATCGGCGGTACGGCCTTGATGAGCCCGAGTGTGTACGGGTGCCGGGGCCGGTAGAACAGGTCCCGTACGCCACCGGTCTCGACGATGCGGCCCGCGTACATGGTGGCGACCCGGTCGGCCAGCTCCGCGGCCAGCGAGAGGTCGTGGGAGATGAAGATCATCGAGAACCCGAGCCGGTCGCGGACCTCGTGCAGTACGTCGACGACCGACCGCTGCGTGAGGATGTCGAGCGCCGTGGTCGGCTCGTCGAGGATCAGCACCTCGGGTTCGAGCAGCAGGCTCATCGCGATCAGTACGCGCTGCCGCATCCCACCGGAGAGCTCGTGCGGGTAGCTGTCCATCACCCGCGTGGGTTCGAGCCGGACCAGCCGGAGCAGCTCACCGGCCCGGTCCTCGATCTCCTGCCTGCTCGCCTTGGTGTGCGCGCGCATCGTGTCGTGCATGTGCGCGCGGATCTTCAGTACCGGGTTGAACGCGTTCATCGCGCCCTGGAAGACCATCGCGGCGTCCCGCCAGCGGA
>DASSDE010000362.1:0-2092 GCA_035697365.1 Kribbella sp.
CCGGAGAAGGCGTGCTCCATCGGGTACTGCTGGTCGAGCAGCATGCCGACCAGCAAGGCGAACGGGTCGTCGTTGAGCAACTTGTCGGCATCCGGGTTGCCGGTGAGGTGCAGTTCGCGCAGCATGCCGCCCATCTTGACACGAGGTCATCTAGCAGGCACCCGGGTGCGCCAGAGGAGGTAGACGAAGTACGGGGCGCCGATCAGGGCGGTGAGTAGGCCGGCCGGGATCTGGGCCGGGGCGAGGAGCGTCCGGCCGAGGCTGTCGGCGAGGCTGACCAGGATGGCGCCGAGCAGCGCCGCGACCGGGAGGATCCGCGCGTGCCGTCCGCCGACCAGTGCGCGGGCCGCGTGCGGTGCGACCAGTCCGACGAACCCGACCACGCCGATCGCGGATACGGCGGCCGCGGTCAGCAGGGCCGACGCGAGCAGTGCGAGCAATCGGGTGCGTTCCAGCCGGACGCCGAGGATGCGCGGTACGTCGTCGTCGAGCGCGAGCAGATCGAGATCACGCCGCGCGTGGACCAGCAGTGGTACGAGTACTAGCAGTGCTAGGGCGACGGGGACGACCTGGGGGAGCGTGCGGCCGTACGTGCTGCCGGAGAGCCAGGTCATCGCGAGACTCAGGTTCCACGGGTCGGTGGCGACGATCAGCAAGGTGATGATCGCGGTCGCGGCGGACGAGACGCCGACGCCGATGAGCACCAGCCGGTCGGAGCTCAGCCCGCCCCGCCACGAGATCAGGTAGACCAGTCCGAACGTGATCACCGCGCAGACCGCAGCTACTCCGGACAGCAGCCAGATGCTTGCGGCCGGCAACAGGATGAGCGTGCCGATCGCACCGACACCGGCACCGCCGGTGATACCGAGGATGCCGGGCTCGGCCAGCGGGTTCCGGCAGACGGCCTGGACCGTGGTCCCGGCGATCGCGAGCGCGGCGCCGCAGAGTACCGCGGAGACGACGCGCGGGAAGCGCTGGTCGAGGACGTACGTGATCGCGCGACCGGAGTGGCCGTTGGCCCAGTTGGCGAGGTCGCCGGTGCGCAGCAGCGCGTCGCCGGTCAGCATCGCGCCGACGGCCGCGCCGATCAGCAGCACGGCCAGCGCAACGGTGACCAGCCAGAACGTACGCCGGGTACGCAGGCCGCCGCCGGTGCCGCCGGGGGAGCGGCTCGGGCCGGAGTCGCGGTGCCGCCGAGCCAGCCAGATCAGGACGACCGCGCCGACCACCATCGTCATGATGCCGGTCGGGATCTCGACGCCGGCCTGCCCGCCGAACGCGGCTCGCAGGACGACATCCGAGGCCAGTACGACGAGCACGCCGGCCAGGCCGGAGAGCGGCAGCAGGACATGGTGCCGCAGCAGTCCGGGAACGACCGGGGCGAGCAGCCGCACCAGGACCGGGGCGACCAGCCCGACGAAACCGACCGGTCCCGCGACCGTCACGGCGGCCGCGGAGAGCAGCACGGTGACGAGGGTGGTGAGGACGCGGGTGCGACGTACGTTCACGCCGAGGACCGATGCGGTGTCGTCGCCGAGCGTCATGATGTCCAGCTTCGACGCGAGCAGCATCGCGCACACGATGCCGACGGCAACGACCGGCGCCATCTGGGTGACGGCGTTCAGGTCGGTCTGGACCAGCGTGCCCGCGCCCCAGGCGAAGGTGCCGATCGTCTCCTCGCGGTACAGCAGGAGCAGCAGCGTGGTCACGCCGGCCAGCGCCATCGCAACCGCCGACCCGGCCAGGATCAGCCGGGTCGGGCCGGACGAGCCGCCCGCGGAGAGGGCGAGGACGAGTGCGGCAGCAGCCAGTCCGCCAAGGAATGCGACTCCTCCGGCCGGGAGCGCGGGCAACGAGATCCCGAACGCGGCCACCACCACGACCGCCAAGTACGCCCCGGCATTGACTCCCAACGTGTCGGGCGAGGCGAGCGGGTTGCGGGCCAGCGACTGGAGTCCGGCGCCGGCCACCCCGAGCGCGACACCGACGAGGACGCCGGCCAGCAGCCGAGGCAGCCGGGATGCGATCAGGACGTTCGCGGTGTTGTCCGTCCCCTGCCCGAACACCAGCCGGACCAGGTCTCCCGCTCCCA
>DASSDE010000363.1:0-7768 GCA_035697365.1 Kribbella sp.
TCGAGCGTCTCGACCTCGATCCGGCCGCCGGTCGCGATGCCCGCGTTGTTCACCAGGATGTCCAGGCCGCCCCAGTTGTCCGTACACCACGCGACCGCTGCATCCCAGTCCGCCGGGTTGCGGACGTCGAGCTTCAGGTACGACGTACCGCCGTCCTCGGCGACGTCCGTACTGAGCACCTGGTGGCCGTCGGCAACGAACCGGGCGACCAGCGCCGCACCCAGACCGCTCGCGGCACCGGTGACGAGGACACGACTCACTTGGACTCCTGTGCAGCGGCTGCGGAGAGGTACGACGCCAGCTCGATCCTGGCGATCACCCCACGATGCACCTCGTCGGGTCCGTCGGCCAGCCGCAACGCACGGGCCCCGGTCCACGCCGCCGCGAGCGGGAAGTCCTCCGAGAGGCCACCGCCGCCGTGCAATTGGATCGCCATGTCGACAACGTCCTGCGCCATCCGCGGTACGGCGACCTTGATCTGGCTGACCTCGCTCAGCGCGCCGGCGAGGCCCTCGGTGTCCAGCAGGTACGCCGTCTGCAGGACGAGCAGCCGCGCCTGGTTGATCGCGATCCGCGCGTCGGCGATCCGCTCCCGGTTGCCGCCGAGGTTGACGAGCGGCTTGCCGAACGCGGTCCTGCTACTTCCCCGTTGCAGCGCGAGCTCGAGCGCCTTCTCCGCGAGGCCCACCAGCCGCATGCAGTGGTGCACGCGGCCCGGCCCGAGACGGCCCTGGGCAATCTCGAACGCCTTGCCCGGTCCGACCAGGATGTTCGCGGCCGGGACCCGCACCTCGGTGAAGGACACCTCGCCGTGGCCGTACGGCTCGTCGTACCGGTTCATCGTCGGCAGCAGCCGCTCGACCTTCACACCCGGCGTGTCCCGCGGGACGAGGACCATGGTGTGCCGTGCGTACCGGTGTGCTTCGGGGTCGGTGAGGCCCATGAAGATGAGCAGCTCGCAGTCCGGGTGGCCGACGCCGGTGCTCCACCACTTGCGGCCGTTGAGCACGACCTCGTCGCCGTCCAGGACCGCGGTCGCCTCCATGTTGGTGGCGTCGGAGGACGCGACATCCGGCTCAGTCATGCAGAACGCGGACCGGATCGTGCCGTCCAGCAGCGGCTCCAGCCAGCGCTCCTTCTGCGCGGCGTTGCCGTAGCGGAGCAGGACCTCCATGTTGCCGGTGTCCGGCGCGTTGCAGTTGAAGATGTACGGCGCGATGAACGAGCGGCCGGTGAGCTCCGCGATCGGGGCGTAGTCGAGGTTGCTCAGACCCTCGCCGTACTGCTCGTTGCCCGGCTCGGCGGGCGGCAGGAACAGGTTCCACAGGCCGGCGTCGCGCGCCTTCGCCTGCAGGTCCTTGATGATCGGCTGCGGTTGCCAGGGGTCGCCGGCGGACCGGATCGCAGTGGGCAACTCGGCCTCGGCCGGCTCGATCTCGGTGCGCAGGAAGGTCTGCACGCGAGCGATCAGCTCCTGAGCCCGGGCCGAAGGTTCGAACCCCATCAAGACTCCTCTCCCTCGGCTTGACCGTAGCTCAGCGTCTAAGCAATGCTCAATAGATGGAACACCGTCTGACAGCGGACGACCGCAAGCGGCAACTGGTCAAGATCGGCCTGATGATGCTGCGCGACAAGCCGATCCACGAACTGTCGATCGACGCGATCGCGAGCGAGGCCGGGATCTCCCGCGGACTGCTGTTCCATTACTTCCCGAGCAAGCGGGACTACTACGTCGCCGTCATCTCCGCGGCCGGGCGCCGCCTGCTCCGCGTCACCAAGCCGGCCGACTCGCTCGCCCCGGACCAGCAACTCCGCGAGATGCTGGTCCAGTTCGTGGCGTTCATCGCGCGCCGGCGTACTGCCTATATCTCGTTCGTCCGCGGTGCGGCCGGCGGTGACGACTTCGCCGTCGAGGTGTACGACGAGACGCGGGCGGGCCTCACCAAGCGCGTCCTGACGTACCTCGGCACCCCTGAGGTGGCCGACGAGCGCATGTCCGCCGAGTACCTGCGCATCCACGCCTGGCTGTCCTACACCGAGGACCTGGCCATCGAGTGGTCCGCCCTGCTCGAGGAAGACCGCCCGTACGGCGCCGACGCACTGGTGAACCACGCCATCGACGCCCTCCAGGCACTCCGTAAACTCTGAGCTGTCCGCTACTCGCGCTCGTCGCCGGACCAGTTCTTGTTGAAGCCCCCCAGGTGTGGGTGGTACATCTCGCTGCCGTCGTGCTGGGTGAATTCGACCTTCATCCACAGGGCGTCGAGCTCGAACGTCTCGACGCACGCATCGATCAGCGCCTGCGCCAGCCGAGCGCGGGTCTCGGTCGGGCGTCCGGCTCGGATGTCGCACATGATCAGACCGGACGGCGTGGGCGGTCCGGACTCGTGGCAGCGCCACACACCGCCGCTGCCGAGCGCGTGCACGGACACCGTGAGCAGATCCATGCCGACCTGCATGATGTCGCCGTAGATGCGTCCGATGCGTTCCGCGAACGCACGTTTCGTCGCTTCGTCCGCGGTCAGCGGCAGGTCGACCTGGATCGAGGGCATGTCGTTCCTTCCTAGTGATTGTTGGCGGTCTCGAGGTGCTGCGCGGCGGCGAAGAGCAGGCCCTCGCGGCCCGGTGCGGTGACGAGTTGTACGCCGATCGGCAGCCCGTCGAGGCGCCCGGCGGGGATGCTGAGCGCGGGCGATCCGGTCAGGTTCCACGGGCAGGTCAGCGACAGCAGCGCGGACCGTACCTCCAACTCGGCGCCTGCGACCTCGACGCTGCGCTCGCCCACAAGCGGCGCGACAACCGGTACGGCAGGCAGGGCGATGACGTCGTACGCAGACAGCAACTCGTCGACCAGGAGCCTGAACTCGTGCCGCGCCGCGTCCGCCGCGGCGTAGTCCCGAGCAGTGATCTCCCGGCCCTTGCGAAGCCGGGCGAGCACCTCCGGATCGATGAGGCCGGCATCCGCCTCCAGGTGATGCTCGTGTACGCGGTACGCCTCGCGGCCTTGCAGCGTCGAGAAGATCGCGAACAGGTCCTCGCTCCGCGACCACTTCGGAAACCCGTCGATGGTGTCGACGGCGAAGCCCGCGTGCAGGACGGCCTGCCGCGTCAGCTCCACGACCTGCGGATCGGTCACCGCGATCGATTCCGGTGGAATCCATCCGACCGTGAGCCCGTCGGCCGAGACGGGTTCGACCGGACTGTCGGCCAGCGCCCGGTAGCCGAGGAGCGCGTCCTGGGTCGTCGCGGTGAAGATCCCCACGTGATCGAGCGTTGGCGCCAGTGGATACACCCCACCGCTCGGAATCGCGTCGTACGCCGGCTTGAGCCCGACGACACCGCACAAGGCCGCCGGGACGCGGACCGAACCTGCTGTGTCCGTGCCCAGCGCGAGCGACACCATCCCGGCCGCCACCGCGACCGCGCTGCCGCCGCTGCTGCCGCCGGACATCCGGCCCGGATCGATCGGGTTGCGGGAGGCACCGTGAACAGATCGATCGCCGGTGGCTCCGTACGCGAACTCGTGCAATGTCGTCTTGCCGATGATCACGGCGCCCGCGGCACGTAGCCGCCGTACGACCTCGGCGTCTTCGGTCGCGGTCGCGCCGAAGGACGTGGCCGACCCGCAACTGGTGGGAAGACCTGCCATGTCCATGAGGTCCTTCACCGCCACGGGAATGCCGTGCAGCGGTCCGAGGTCGATGCCCGCGGCAAGCTGTTCGTCCGCGTCTTTGGCGGCAGTGCGGGCGCCGTCGTCGTCGATCAGGGTGAACGCGTTGAGGATCGGGTTCAGTTCGTGGGTACGGCGGAGCGCGGCGTCGACGACCTCGGCCACGGAGGTCTCCCGGCTGCGCAACGCCCGGGCCAGTTCAGTAGCAGTCATGAAGTGAATCCAGGGACGAGTCGGAGCGCCGGGACGATGAGCGCCGTACACAGGCTCATCGAGGCGACGTTGCCGACGAACGGATGGAAGGTCTTCGGCAGCCGCGACGAGATCTCGGCCGCCACCGGTGGGGCGATCAGCGCGCCGAGCAGCGCACCGACCAGGATCGACGGGAGGCTCCCGGCGAACGCGAGCACCGTGGCCGGCGCCACCGAGACGACCGGCACGAAGGTCGGGTAGAACCCGTGCTGCCGCCAGCGTTTCCGCCAGATGAGTACGCCGGCGAACGCCGTGATCACCTGGCTCGCCAGTACTGCGGTGAAGAGGCCGGATCCGTACGCCGTACTAGACGAACTGATCAGGTGGGCGACGACTGCTCCGGCGAGGAGTGTGGCGCTGGCCCATTCGTTGCCGAAGAACTGCGCTTCGGAGAAGTCCGCCAGGGCTCGGCGCGGTACCCAGAGCAAGGAGTTCTCGGGTCCGGCCGCGGCAGGCTGATTTGCACGCCAGGCCCCGGCCGATGGCATCCAGCGGAGGCGGCCACAGATCCAGAACGCGACGGCGGCACCGAGCCACATGCCTGTGGTCGCGCCGACTACAGGCGGGAGGTTCAGCGGCCCGCAGACGTACTCGACGGCAAGGATCGAAGCGGGCGGAGTCAGGACTGCCCCGAGGACAGCCGCGGACAGGGCGATCCGCCGGCCCGGTCCGTAGAGGACGACAACCGCGGGCGCTACCGAGACGAGTGGTACGAACAGCGGTTGCCAACTCCCTGGGGTGAGCGTCCAGCCCCAGATGAGGTTGGCCAGTACCAGGCTCGCCAGCGCGCTCCCAGCAGCCCGCGGCCACAGGCCGGAGCCGCACGCCTGGACGAAGCCCTGGTACCGCCACGACGTCCGGTGTGCGACGTGACCGATCAGCCCTCCGAGCAGCAGTAGGGCGCCGGCCGGCGCAACGGCGTAGTACTGCGGTTCGCTGATCGACCCGACCAGCCAGGACGCGAGTCGGGCCGGTTCGCGGTAGTTGCCGTCCCAGGACGGCCCACCGTGGGCGAGCCAGGCGAACGTCCAGCCGGCGAGCGCCAGGAGCGCGACGAAGATCAGGCCGGCACCGACCGCTGCGCGGCGCGATCCGGCGAGACCCGTCGTACCTCGGACCGTCGTCACGGGGTCACCGCGGGAGCGCGGAGCGGTCGCTGTAACCCAGCATCTGGTCGTACAGGTCGGTACGACGGTCGCGGTGCAGATCGTTGAGCTGATTCCAGATCGGCGCCGTCCGGGCGGCGGTCAGGTCGACGTCCGCGTAGATGATCGTGTCCTCGTCCGGGCCGGCGATCCGGTCGATCGGCCAGCCGTTCGTACCGGCGATCAGCGAGTTGCCCATGAAGCCGGCGCCACGCTCCTGGCCGGTCCGGTCCGCGGTGGCGATGAAGACGTTGTTGGCGTGCGCGGCCGTCATCGTCAGGTACGCCGCCATGCAGACTCCGCTCGCGTCGTACAGCGGCGGAGGCGTCCACACCCAGCCGGTCGGGATGCAGATGATGTCGGCACCCATCTGAGCCACGATGCGCGCGGTCTCCGGGAACCAGATGTCCCAGCAGACCAGCAGCCCGATCCGGCCGATCTTGGTGTCGTAGACCGCGAAGCCTTCGTTGCCGGGCGTGAACCAGAGCTTCTCGGTGTTCCAGAGGTGCGTCTTGCGATACCGGCCGATGTAGCCCTCGGGGCCGACCAGGACGGCGGTGTCGTAGAGCGTGACGCCGTCGCGTTCGGCGACACAGCCGACGATGTAGACGTTCCGCTCGGCCGCGATCCGTACGAACGACTCGACAGTTGGACCGTTCGGGACCGCCTCGGCGTGGGCGTACGCCTCCTCGCGGGTCTCGAACACGTACCCGGTGGTCGCCAGCTCGGGGAGCACGATCAGCCCGGCTCCCCCGTCGGCCGCCGCGGTCAGCCGCTGCTCGACCGCCAGCGCGTTCGCCTTCAGGTTCTCGACGCCTACGCGGGGCTCGAACTGCACGACCGCCACCCGCACCGGGCTTACTCGGGCCTCTGCCTCTGTCATGACCGCCCACCTCTCACCAGAACTGGTTTCAACTTGAAACCGCGTGGCAGTGAGCGTAGAGCAGCTGGTTTATACTTGCAACCACCTGTTGGGAACTGCGTGGCCGGCCGGGCAGCGCGGGTCGACAGCCCGGCAGTACGAGGAGAAGGGGCGCGGGATGCCGCAGCGCGTGACGCACGAGACCGCCGAATGCCCGGTGGCGCGGGCGGTGGATGTGATCGGCGACCGGTGGTCGCTGCTCATCGTCCGCGACGCCTTCGACGGGATCACCCGCTTCAGCGAGTTCCAGCGCAACCTTGGCCTGGCGAAGAACATCCTGTCCTCGCGCCTCCGCGAACTGGTCGCTCACGGGATCCTGGAGATCGTCCCGGGCGCGGACGGCAGCGCCTACCACGAGTACGCGCTGACCGAGCGGGGCCGCGACTTGTTCGTCATCCTCGTCAGCCTCCGCCAGTGGGGCGAGGAGCACCTGTTCGAGCCTGCCGAACAACACTCCGTACTCCTCGACACCCACGACAACAAGCCGCTCCGCAAGCTGGAGCCGACCGACAGCACCGGCCGCGTCGTCACCCCCTCCGAAGCCTTCGTGCAGAAGGTCTCCGGCTAGGGCAGGAGTTCCGGGGTCAGGGGCGGGGTTGCCATGTCCGCGTCGAACGGGAAGAGCGGACGCAGTACTTCGTGGTGGCCTAGGCGGAGGAGGTCCTGGTCTACGCCGCCGGGGGTGAGGGCGAGGAGCCAGTCGGCCGCGAGGTTGTAGAGCTCCGGCTCCAGGTAGCCGATCTTGACGATGACGAGGTCCGTGGCGGCCGGGTCCAGGCCGAGCAGCGTGAAGTCGGCGATGTGGTGGTACGGCTTGCGGCGGCTGGTGAGGATCGAGTGCAGCCCACCGGCCTTGACGACCGCGACCGTACCGCCGACCGGGTCCTCGGAGATCGAGAAGACCGTGCCCGCAAGAGCGACCGGGCCTGACGGACCGGAGTCGACCTTGCCGCCGGCGCTCACTTCGATGGGGTTGCCGACGCCGGCCGCCATGCACGCCGCGACGGCGTCCGGGTCGGTGATGCTCGCGTGAATCGCGGTGGCCTTGCCGGACGCGAGCTCCTCGACCTTGAGCAGCTCGCCGAGCGTCCACGAGACGTCGTCCGCGCCGCCCGCGGTCGGGTTGTCGCCCGAGTCGCTGATCAGGAACGGGCGCGCGCTGCTCGCAAGGCCGGCCGCAACGCACTCCTCCAACGTCCCGGTCGGAGCCACGAACGCGAATCCGTCTCGCGCCTCCCAGTACGCCTGCGCCAACTCGGCCGCACGCGCGGTGATCAGCTCCTGGTCGTCCCCGGTGACCACGACAGCCGCTCGGCAGCGCGGTTCGTCGGCCCACGCGTACCCCACCCAGACAGCCGCATCCAGTACGCCGGGCTCGTCCGCGATCTCGCCCACGCGCCGGTAGATCGACTTCGCCGGCTCGAGCCGCGTCGAGGTCTTCTCGCCCGGCAGCAGTACGGGCACCTGCACCCACGCCTTGCCCGGCTTGCCGGCCCCGGACCGCAGCCGCTCGACCAGGTTCCGCAGGGCGCGCTCGCGGCTCTCCATCGCGTCCTCGTGCGGCGCCATCCGGTAGCAGGTGATCAGATCCACCGCCGTACCGAGCTCGCGGGACACGTTCCCGTGCAGGTCCATCGAGGCCGACACCAGTACGTCGGGACCGAGCACGGCCCGGATGCGCGTGGCCAGATCGGCCTCCGCGTCCTGCCGTCCGACGACACTCATCGCGCCGTGGATGTCGAAGAACAACCCGTCGAGCTGACCGGCGTCCTCGAGGCG
>DASSDE010000364.1:0-11261 GCA_035697365.1 Kribbella sp.
CGGCGAAGTTGCCCGACACCAGCGCGTACGAGCCGCCGGACAACAAGCGGCACCCGGACTACGTGCCGACACCGCCCGCGGTCGGTCAGCTTCCGGCCCAGGAGCGTGGCCGCCGCCGTACCCGGCCGTTGCCCTACGCACCGATCGTCGACGGGGCAGTTGCTGACGGCAAGTACAGGTTGACGTTCGGCTCCGGTCCGCACACCGGCGCCCAGTTCCTGATCACGTCCGCGAACCGTACCGACGGCCCGTGGACGTACACCGCCGAGGCCGGCAAGACGGTCGCCGACAGCTGGAACCCGGTCTACTCCGGCGGCGTCACCGACCTCACCGTCCACGGCCCGAACGGCTTCCTGCGCACCTTCAAGGGCAAGCCCGCGACCGCCCTCGAAATCACCGCCCGCGAGAACAGCCACACCGGCAACGTCGACCTCACACTAACCAGCGACGTCACGCGCCGCGTCACGATCACCAGCGGGTACGGCGGTACGCCGACGAACCTCAACCTCCGCAAAGGCACTACCACCCGCACCGTCACCACAACCACCCGCTGGTACGACGTCACAGTCACCACCGACACCGACCCGACCTACCAACGCCGCTTCGCCGGCCACGTCGAAACCGGCACCCCCGGCATCACCGACCCAGCCATCAAGACCGTCTAGGTCAGCAACTCCTAGGTCAGCACCGCCAGGCCCGCGAGGCCCAGATAGATGCCTCCGGTGGTTTGCTGGAGGCGGCGGTGGGCTTGGGGGGAGCGGTGGAAGCGGGTGGCGAGGCTGCCGGCTACGACGGCGTACGTTGCGTCGCAGCCGGCGGCCAGGAGGACGAAGCATGTGCCGAGGACGAGGATCTGCGCCGGTCCGGACCCCTCCGCCGGACGGACGAACTGTGGCAGGAACGCGAGGAAGAACAGGATCGTCTTCGGGTTCAGCAGGTCGATCAGGATGCCGTCGCGGATCATCCGCAGCCGGCTCCCCGGCATCGCGCGGTGTTTCGGGCCGTCCTCCTGGCTAGATGGCCGGAGTTCTCGGACACCCATCACCAGCAGATAGGCAGCGCCCGCGTACCTGATCAGCCGGAACAGGTCGGGCGACGACGCGAGCAGTGCGCCCAGGCCGGCCGCCGCCCCGACCACGTGGACGAGCGCGCCGAGCTCCAGGCCGAGCACCGACGCGAGGCCGCCAGTACGGCCGTGGCGCATGCTGCACGCGACCACGTAGGCGACTGACGGACCTGGAACGACGAGCACCACCAGAGCCGCCAGGCAGAAGGTCAGGACGGTGGTCCCGCTTGGCATGATCCCCCCGATCCGGGCTCTCGCCCGCTCTCCGGAGGACGGTACGGACGACCGCTGTCAGTTCGCTGTCAGTCGGCAGGTAGTCCGCGACGACCCGTTCGATCGGTAAAGTAGCTGGCTATATCTCTCGGGGGTGAGATGGAACATCTCGATATTCGGCTGCTCGGCCCGTTCGAGATCCGCAGCGACGGGCACGTTGTGCGCGTACCGGGGGCCAAGGTACGGGCCTTGCTGGCGATGCTCGCGCTGAACTGTGGACGCACGGTCTCGCCGACCGCGCTCGGCGAGGCTCTGTGGACCGACGATCCGCCACAGCGCCTCCGCGGCAGCCTGCAGACGTACGTCGGCCGACTGCGCCGCGTCCTCGGCGACCACACGATCGCCACCGAACCGACCGGCTATCGGCTCGACCTGCCGCCGGACACCGTGGACGTACTGCGCTTCCATCGACTGCTCGACGACGGGAAACCCGAGCAGGCCTTGGGATTGTGGCGTGGTGACCCGTTCGGGAGCGCGCTCTCGCCCTGGTTCGAGGAGCATGAAACCCCGGCCCTGGTCGAGCGCTATCTGACCGCTTGGGAACAGCTCCCCGCTGCCGGCATCCCGGAGTTGCAGAAGCTCACCACGCGCTACCCGCTGCGCGAAACCCTGTGGTTGCGGCTGTTCCAGGCTCTGCGCGACGCCGGCCGGTCGGCCGAGGCCCTCGATCGGTACGAGGCGTTCCGCACCCAGCTCGCCGACGAACTCGGTGCCGACCCGGCGCCGGAGCTCCAGGCGATGCACCGCAGCCTCCTTGTCGCTCAGCCTCCGACACCAAAGCCACCACCTGCCCACGACCTCACGCGCTTCTTCGGACGTGACAAGGAGCTCGCCGAGCTGGACCGATCGCTGGGTGCCTCCCGGCTCGTGACGATCGCCGGTCCCCCAGGCGCCGGCAAGACCCGGCTGAGTCGCGAGGCCGCGGCGCGCATCGGCTCTCGATTCGCGGCCGGCGTCGTACTCGTCGAGCTCGTCTCCACCCCGCCCGCCGCGCTACGATCCATGATCACCGAGGACGCGGACGTCCTGGTCGTGCTGGACAACTGCGAGCACGTCATCGACGAGGCACGAGGGGCTGCACTACAGCTCCTCGCGACGTACCCGTCCGTACGCATCCTGGCGACCAGCCGGGTACCGCTCGGCGCGACCGGTGAACGTGTCTACCGCCTGCCGCCGCTCGCACATCGAACCGCCGTCGAACTGTTCGTCGATCGCGCGCGGCTGGTCAACGCCGGCTTCACGTTCGACGACACGGTCCATCAGATCTGCCGCCGGCTCGACGGCCTCCCGCTCGCGATCGAGCTTGCCGCCGCCTGGAGCCGCGTACTCTCCGCGCGCCAGATCCTCGACCGCCTCACTCCGCTCCTGCATGTACCGCACGGCCATCAGCTCACGATGCGCGCCGCACTCGACGCCAGCTATCGCCTCCTGCAACCACCACAGCAGGAACTCTTCGGCCGGCTCGCGGTGTTCGCCGACGGCTTCGACCTCGAAGCGCTCGAAGCGGTCGCCGGTCAGGACGAGACGTTGACCGCACTCGCCGCGCTCGTCGACCACTCGCTGGTCCTCACCGACTCGATTCCCGACGGGCGCCGGCGGTTCCGCCTCCTGGAACCGGTCCGCCAGTACGCCGTCACTGTCTTCGAGGACGACAGGAGCAACACGGCCGTACGCGAACGCCACGCCCGGCACTACCTCACCGTTGTCCTCCGCGACGACATCCGCCTCCGAGGCCCGGACCGCGCCGCAGCAGTTGTCGACCTGCAACGCGAAGAGGCCAACCTCCTCGCCGCACTGAGCTGGGCGCGCGAACAGCCAACAGACCTCGCACTCCGGCTGTCCACTGCGCTCGGGTACTACTCCGAGCACCGCGGTCAGATCAACGAGGCCCGCGTACGCATCGAAGAGGTCCTGGACCTCGCTCCGACCGAACCGAAGGTGCTCGCTGCCGCGTGCGCCCGCCTCGGCCGACTCGCCTGGCGGCAGCGCGACTACCCTGCGGCCCGGGCGGCTTACCACCGCAGTCTCGTCCTCCGGCGGCAGCTCGGCGACGAGGACGGTACGGCACGGAGCCTGCGCGATCTCGCACTGGTCACTGCGTCCAGCGGCGATCCGCAGCGGGCCGCCGAACTCTGCGAGCAGAGCATCGCGATGTTCCTTCGCGCAGGGGACGAACGCGGCCTCGGCTGGGCCCTCACCGTGCTGGGCCTGACCCTGTTCGAGAACAGCTGCTGGGAAGAGGGCGAGGCGCACTATCGCGCCGCACTGGAGATCAGCCTGGCGGGCGGCGGCGCCGCGATGAACGTGACCGCCCGCCTCGGCCTTGCCTTCGCCGCGGCCGTGACGGGTGACGTCGAGGCGCATCGGCAACAACTCGTCGGCGTCGTCCGTCAGATCAGCGCCGCGGCCGGCCTGATCGAGGACCCTGAATGGCTGTGGGCCGGCATGAGCCTGGCCGCGAACGAAGGCCGTACCCGCGCTGCGCTCAAACTCGCGGGCGCCGCCATCGCCCTGGGCCACCAGGGCGGCCGGATGTCGGGCACCATGACAACCTTCTGCGACGCAGAAGTCGAACGCCTCCGCCAACTGACCGGCGTACGACGGGCCACCCGCCTGATGGCCGAAGGCCGCGCCCTGTCCCAACCAGACCTGATCACCGAAGCCCTCGCGCGGTCCCCTGTACCCAACGGAAAGGAGAACTGACGGCATGACTGAGTACCTCTTCGATACTGGTAGTGAGCTTGGGCATCACCATCTCGATCATCTTGGCCGGCTGTTGGACGGGCCGGCGACCTGGCGGCTGCAGCGGGTCGGGCTGGGGCCGGAGATGCGCTGTCTGGAGCTCGGCGCAGGCAGTGGGTCGATCGCGAACTGGCTGGCCGGCCGCACCCGCGAGGTGGTTGCCGTTGATCTCGACACGAGCCAGCTGGACGACGTCGCTCCGGGCGTTCACGTGATCCGGCACGACCTGCGCGACGGGCTCGGAGTCGACGGGCCGTTCGACCTGATCCATGCCCGGCTGGTGCTGATGCATCTGCCCGAACGCCACCAGATCTTCACCCAGCTCGTCGACGCGCTCGCGCCCGGCGGTCACCTGGTCCTCGGCGATGTCACGGAGCGGCCGCTCGAGGCGGTGACCGTACCGGAGCCGGCCGACCGCGACCTGTGGAAGCGGATGCTGCACCTGTCCCACGACGTGGTCAGCCCGGCACGCGGCATCAGCTGGGCCTGGGCCCGCCAGACCGCGGACGCGATGGCGGCCGCCGGGCTCGTCGATGTCGACGCGATGGAGTTCTCCCAGACCGTTGCCGGCGGCACCGACGGTTGCCTGCTGCATCGCAACCTCAACCAGCAGGCCGAACCGCTCCTGCTGGCTGCCGGTGCCACCGTCGACGAGATCACCCGCTACCGCGAGCTGATGCTCGACCCGCGCTTCCGCGCCTGGTTCTACCAGATCCTCTACACCAACGGCCGCAAGCCCAGCTAGATGACCGGGGCCTCCGGCGCGGTGGTGTCGCCGGGGGTGTTGTCGTCGACGTGCTCCAGCTCGTCGACGGCGATCCGGGTGCTCCAACGCTTGTCGGGATCGGGTTGCGGGATCGAGTCCAGCAGCAGCTTCGTGTACGGGTGCGACGGCTCGTGCATCACCTCGGAGACCGGTCCGCGCTCGACGATGCTGCCCTTGGTGATCACCATCACCTCGCCGCCGAGGTAGTACACCGTGGACAGGTCGTGGGTGATGAACAGCGTCGTCATCCCGTGCTCGCGCTGGAAGTCGAGCAGGATGTCCAGGAAGTGCTTGCGCACCTGGGCATCCAGCATCGACACCGGCTCGTCCGCGATGATGAACGACGGCTTCAGCATGTGCACGCGGGCCAGCATGATCCGCTGCCGCTGACCACCGGACAGCTGGTGCGGGTACCGCCCGAGCACGTTCTCCGGCTCCAGCCGGACCGCGCGCAGCGACTCCTCGATCAGCTCGAGCCCCTTCGCGCGGGTGTCGGCCAGGCCGAACTTCTTCACCGCCTTCCAGAGCACGCGATCCACCCGGTAGAACGGGTTGAAGATCGCGTACGGGTCCTGGAACACCGGTTGCACGTCGCGTCGGTACTCGTCGTACTCGGCCCGGCTGAGCTTGAAGATGTCCTTGCCGCCGTACAGCACCGACCCGGCCGTGGGCTTCTGCAGACCGAGCACGTTCCGGGCGATGGTGCTCTTCCCGCTGCCGCTCTGGCCGACCAGGCTGATGATCTGCGGCGGCGACGCGGCCAGGCTGAAGCTCACGTCGTCGACCGCGGTGATGTAGCCCTCGGCGACCCCACGGGCATGGAATCGTTGCTGTACGCCACGAAGTTCGAGTTCCGACTTCACGATGCCCTCCGTCCGATCTGTGGGATCGAGTCGATCAGCTGCCGGGTGTAGGGGTCCTGCGGATCGTGGAACACCTGCCGTACGTCGCCGACCTCGACCAGCTGTCCCTCGTACATCACCGCGACCCGGTCGGCCAGCTGCGCGTGCACGCCCATGTCGTGCGAGATCACCGCCAGCGTCACACCGAAATCGGTCCGCAGATCCGCGAGCGACTGCAGGATCACCCGCTGGATCGTCACGTCCAGCGCTGTGGTCGGCTCGTCCGCGATCACCAGGTCGGGCTCGAGGGCGACTGCGATCGCCATCAGCACCCGCTGCTTCATCCCGCCGGACAACTCGTGCGGGTACATCCGGCCGACCCGCGGCTCCAGGCCGACTTGTTCGAGCAGCCGCGGGATCATCTCGCCGAGCGAGTTCCTGCGCTGCGGCGCGTGCTCCAGGATCACGTCCTTGAACTGGTCCTCCACCCGCATCACCGGGTTCAGCGAACTCATCGAGCCCTGCGGGAGGTACGAGAGCGAGCTCCAGCGCAGTACCCGCAACTCCTCACCGTGCACCTTGAGCAGATCCACCGGCGAGCGGCCGGCGGGGTAGAACATCGCCGATCCACCGGTCACCTTGCCCGGCGCCTTCAGGAGCCGCAGCAGCGCGACCGCCAGGGTGCTCTTGCCGCTGCCCGACTCGCCCGCGATCCCGAGGATCTCGCCACGCCGTACGTTCAGGTCGATGCCCCGGACCGCCTTCACGTCGCCACGGTTGGTCGAGTACGCGACCTCGAGTCCCTTGACTTCCAGGACGTTCTTCGACTCACTCACCGGCCACTCCCCTCAGGCGCGGGTTGTAGACCTCTTCGAGGCCGATGTTCACCATGTTCAGCGCGGCGAACAGCAAGGTCAGCAGGCCGATCGGAACGACGAACATCGGCCAGGCCCCGAGCGTCAGGGCGCCGGTGCCGATCGCGTTGAAGATGATCTGGCCGAGGTCGATCACGCCGCCCGGCCCGAGACCGATGATCTCCAGGCCGACCAGGCCGAAGATGGCGCCGAGCGCCGACGACGCGAACCCGACGCCGATGAAAGGCAGCAGGTTCGGCAGCAGCTCGGTCCCGATGATCTCCAGGTCCCGGGCCTTGCTGACCCGCGCCAGATCGACGTACGGCCGCGTTCGCAGCGACAGGACCTGCGAGCGGATCGTCTTGGCCGCGAACGGCCAGGAGAAGATCGAGATCATCACGCCGACCTGGAACAGGCTGACGTTCTTCGCGTACGCCGACAGGGCGATCAGCAACGGGAACGTGGGAATGACCAACAAGATCCCGGTGAACGTGGACAGGATGCCGTCGATCCAGCCGCCCTTGTAGCCGGCCACGAAGGCGACGATCACGCCCACGACCGTGGAGATCACGCCGGCGATCGCGCCGATCTGCAGCGAGACCGCGAGCGCCTTCACCACCATCGCGAACACGTCCCGGCCGAACTGGTCGGTGCCGAGCAGATGCCCCGGTCCGGGCACCAGCCACTTGTCGTACGCCGCCAGCTCGATCGGGTTCTGGCCGCCGCCGATGATCTTCACGATCAACGGGCTGAACAGGGCCAGCAACACCATCAGGCCGAGGATGATCAGTCCGGTCGCCAGCCGCCGGCTGTTCCGGATCGTTCGCAGTACCGCGGTCAGGATTCTCATCGTCATCACTTCCAGTACTTGACCCGCGGGTCCAGCAGCGGGAGCAGGAGGTCGAGGAGGAGGACGGCGGTCAGGACCGAGAAGATCGCGATGTCGGTGACTCCGAGGATCGTGTTGAAGTCGAGTTGCTGGATCGCGGTGACCAGGGTGGTCCCCAGTCCCGGATAGTTGAACAGCTGCTCGACCAGGACGTTCCCGTTGAAGATGAAGCCGAGCGAGATGCCGAACGCGGTGATCTGCGGCAGGTAGCAGTTCCGCAGCGCGTACCGGGTCAGGATCCGGGAGCCCTTCAGCCCCTTCGCCTCGGCGTACACCAGGTAGTCCTCGCCGAGAATCGGGATCATCAGCATCCGGGTGGACAGGATCCAGCTGAACGTCCCGATGATCACGATCGACAGGCCCGGCAGCAACCCGTACTTCAGCACGCTGCCGATGAACGCCAGACTGATCCCGGGATCGATGTTGGAGTCGTACGCCGATCTCGCAGGCAACAGTCCCATCGAGTACGCGAAGACGTACACCAGGATCAGCGCGACGAAGAAGTACGGCACGTGCGAGAGCGCGATCGACAGGTTCGTCGCGATCGCCGACCCGAGCTTCCCGCGCCGCCAGCCGGCGATGGCGCCGAGGATCATGCCGAGAATCCAGGACAGCACCGCGGAGATGCCGAGCAGACCGATCGTCCACGGCAACGACCGCAGGATCACGGTCTGCGCCGGGGTCGGGTAGTTGATCAGGCTCGGACCAAGATCACCGTGCAGGACCAGCTTCTGCATGTAGTGCAGGTACTGAATGAACAGGTTGCCGTCGAGGCCGAACTCGTGCCGGTAGCGGGCGATCAGCTCGGCGCTGGCCTGTGCGTTGTACACGTAGTTCTGCTGCAGGGTCTGGATCAGGGTCTGGATCGGGTCACCAGGCATCAGGCGGAAGAAGAAGAACGCGATCGTCAGCGCTCCCCACAGCTCCACCAGATAGAGCCCGAACCTCCGGATCGCATACGCCGCCAGCGGATGCCGCGACAGCCAGGCCCGCACCCCGGACGGGGATGCGGAGTCCTGGCTCTTGTCGACAGCTACGACCGGCGGGGCTTCCGCCGTCACGCCGGTCCCTTCTGGCCGGTGGCCGAGATCTTGCCGAGTACGAAGGTGAAGTGCGGCCACCAGTTCAGCGGCACCTCGTACAGGTTGTCGTCGGTCGGCCAGTCCTTCCAGAACGCGGTGTTGAAGTACGACGGGTAGCCGGTCTGGATCGACGCGAGCAACGGCAGTTGCTGGAAGTAGATCTCCAGCGCCTTGTCGAGCAGCGGCTTGGCGTCCGGCGACTCCGGGTCCATCTGGCCGAGCTGGTCGATGACCTTGTCGAAGTCGGGGTTGCGGAACCGCAGCTTGTTCTTGTTGGCGGCGTTCTTGCCGACCGGCTGGTACTTGTCGCTGGTCCAGTCCGTGTACAGCTGCACCGGGTCGATCGCGAAGCCGGCCCAGTTGGAGTCGATGTCGTACTCGCCGCGCTGGAACTTGTCGTCGTGGACGCTGCCGGCCAGGGCGCGCAGCGTCGCCGGGACGCCGACCTTCGCCAGATCCGCCTTCAGCACGTTCGCCATCGCGTACTCGGGGCCGTCGACCGCCGAGGCCGTGATGATCTCGAGGTTGATCTCCTTGCCCTTGTACGTGCGCTTGCCGGCACCGTTCTTCGGCGCAATCTCGTCCAGCAGCTTGGTGGCCTTGTCCGGGCTGAACTCGAACTTGTACTTGTTCGCCAGCTCGTCGTTCTTCCACTTGTCGTTGGTGGGGTAGTCCGCCCACGGGTACTGCGCGGGCGGGACCTTCACCGGCCAGATGGAGTTCCCGATCTTGTTCCGGTCGATGCAGTAGTTGATCGCCCAGCGCATCTTCGCTTCCGACATCACGCCGCGCGCCGGGTCGCAGTTCAGCCAGAACACCCGCGGGTTCGGATCGTGGAACTGCGTCGTCACCAGGTTCGGGTAGCCGGTGTTCCGCAGCTGCTTGGCGTGCTGCTCGTCGACCGAGCCGACGTCGAACTCGGCCCGCTCGAACGCCAGCGAAGCCTGGTCGAGCTGCTTCGACGTGCTCTGGTAGACCGCGTACTGCGGTTTGACGTCGAGCTTGTCCTTGTTCCAGTAGTTCGGGTCCTTCTCCCAGACGAACATCTTCTGGTTCCGGATCGCCTGCTTCAGCTTGTACGGACCGCTGCCGACCGGCGGGTTGTTCTTGTACTTCGTCGGGTCCTGTGACTTCCAGATGTGCTCAGCCAGCAGGTTGTTCGGCGCCCCGGCGATGGCGGCGATGAAGTTGTAGTGGAAGCGCGGCGCCGGCTTCAGGAACGTGACCACCGCGGTCTGCGCGTCCGGCACGTCGACGGTCTTGACGAACTCCTTCAGGTCACCACCACCGCCGAAGAGATCCGGACGGTCCTTGAGCAGCATCACGGTGAACTTGAAGTCGCTCGCACCGAGCGGCTGGCCGTCGTTCCAATGGGCTTTCGGATCGAACTTCAGCGTCAGCTGGCTGAAGTCGTCGTTGTACTTGTACTCCGTGGCCAGCCACGGCGTCAGCTTGCCGGTGGCGAAGCTCAGGAAGAACAGCGGCTCGGTGGACAACTCGACACCGGCGCCCGACGGGGAACCGTTCGGGATCATCCCGTTGAAGCTGTCGAAGACCGTGTACTCGACCTGGCCGACGATCACCGCCTGGTCCCGCGGGACCGGGATGTTCGCCTTGCCGATCTGGATGGACTTGGTGGCAGCGGGTTTCGCGTTGGCCGGCTTGTCGGAGTACGACGAGCCACCACCGGAGCAGGCCGCCAGGAACGCGGTCATCGCCGCCGCGGCGCCTCCTCCGATCATGCTGCGTCGGCTCAACTGGTACCGGACGACATCTTCGACATCTTCGTACTGCGGGCGCGGCGCGTCATTCATGATGAATGTCACCTCCGTTTGCGTTGCGTGGACAGGCCGGTCACGGACCGAGAGGTGCCACGGACTATAAGTACCGTTGACAACGTTGACAAGAGTTCGTTGCCACGTTGAAACCGCGACGTCATATCCGCAGATCAGTCGATATACCAAGCTGTGACAACGTTGCTCGCTCTCGGTGACGCCCGGAGGCGGAAACGCTTCCAACTCCGGTTACACGCCGTACACCTGACAGCTCCGCGGCCGTTTCCGGTCAGTCGTAGACGGCATCGACCAGAAGTTCCGCGGAACGGTCCGGTTCGTTGAGAACCGCGCGGATCACATGCCGGCGGTCCCAGCGCCCGGCCGCCCAGGCGAGCGCCTTCGCGAGCCCGTCGAACGTCGCCGCGTGCGGCGCGCCGTCGCCATCCACCCACCACGAGACCTCGACACCGTCTATGGTGAGCTCCTCGTGCTCCCACCAGGTGACCGGCACCTCAGGTACCAACTGACGGACGATCTGCGGTACGTCGGCCTCCGTGCCGCTGCCGTCGATCTTGCCTTCGGCAACTTCCTGGGCGAGCGGTACGTCGAGCAGGTCGCTCAACCCGTCCGCAGCCGCACCGGATCCGATCACGAAGGCACCGAGGTCCTCCCGCTGCACCCACATCGGACCGTCGACCACCACTGCGCGCTCCGCGTCCGTCACGCGCGTCACGCCGTCGGTGCCGAGTACGCGAACCTGTTCCGGCGCATCTCCGGGGAACAGGGCGAGCGTGCCGAGCCGGTTCCAGAGCCGGAGCAGTGCGGCCGCGTCGACCTCGCGGTCCGGGTCCGTCAGCCGGTCGAGCACCAGACCGATGCCGTCGGCATCCAGGTCGCCGACGTCGCGAACCAGGCCGATGGCCGAACGGACCTCGGGATCGAGAGCTGCGGTCCAGGCCGGCGCCGCGTCGA
>DASSDE010000365.1:0-2758 GCA_035697365.1 Kribbella sp.
CTGACCTCGGTACTCGGCGGTCTCCGGCATCTCGCCCGGACACCGCCGCTGCGCGCCTCCACCGTGACAACCACTCTGTTGATGGGCTTCACCGGCATCCTGCTGATTGCCCTGCCGCTCCACATGCACTCGCTTGGCGAACCGAAGTCCGCGGCGGGCTACCTGTGGACCGCCATCGAGCTCGGCAGCGTCACCACGGCACTGCTCCTCAGCCGGCTGCGCGTCCGCCCGGAGTACGTCGTAATGCTGGCGGTCACCGCGTACGGCGTCGTCCTCACCACCTGGCCGCTGGCCACCACATTCGTCGTACTGGTCCTGCTCGCCACTGTGGCAGGCCTGGTCGAAGGTCCCACACTCCCGGCGATGTTCACGGCCCGCCAGCGCTACAGCCCTGATGCACTGCAAGGCCGAGTCAGCACCACTGCCGCGAGCCTCCGCGTCGGCGCCTCGGCTCTCGGGCAAGCCACCGCAGGCGTCCTCGTGCCCGCGGTCGGCACCCGCGCTGCGATCACGATCGTGGGCCTGGGACTGATGGCTGCCGCCGGCCTCGGTGGCCTGGCGAAGGTGGGGCTGTCCCCCGGTCGATTCGGTGGAAAGCCCCATGCCGACAGGGCCTAGAGCGCACCTAATCTCGCCGCATGAACTTCCTCAGCGCCGCCACCGCCACCCTGATGATTGCCTCGGGCACCAATTTCCCGGCTGCCGAGCTCGACCGGCTCGTCACCGCGGGGACCGCCTCGTCCGCCCTGCTCGCCGTGGACGGATCCGCAGGTGAGCAACGCGCCGCGGCCGGCGCCGCCGTGCCGTCGGGCTACTTCCGGATCGGCAGCGTCACCAAGACGTTCGTCGCCACCGTCGTTCTGCAACTCGTCGACGAGGGCCGCGTACGCCTCGACGCTCCGATCGACCGGTACCTGCCCGGCCTGGTGCCCGACGGGCAGCGGATCACGATCCGCCAACTGCTGAACCACACCAGCGGCATCTACGACTACGCCCACGACGACGGCTACTCGACGAACCGCTGGCGCGGCACGGACAGGTTCAAGCACTACGAGCCGGAGCAACTCCTCGCCGTCGCCTTCCAGCATCCGCACTACTTCCCGCCGGGTGCCGGCTGGCACTACTCGAACACCAACTACGTGATCGCCGGCCTGCTGATCGAGAAGGTCACCGGCCGGCCGTACGGCACCGAAATCCGGCGCCGCATCCTCACGCCGCTGCAACTGACCCGGACCAGCGTGCCGGGCGACCGCCCCACCCTCCCGGAGCCACACGCTCACGGGTACGCCGAGGTGGACGGACGACTGGTCGACGCCACGCTGATGAATCCGTCACTCGACGGTGCCGCCGGCGAGATGATCTCCACCACCAGCGATCTGAACAGGTTCTTCGAGGCACTGCTGGGCGGGCAGCTGCTCAGCAGCGCGACGCTCGGTGAGATGCGGGGCTACGTCGCAGCGACCCCGCTCTTCGACTACGGCCTCGGGCTCCAGCGCTTCCACCTGCCGTGCAGCAAGACGATCGAGGGCCACAGCGGTGAGCTGCTCGGCTACACGACGTACTCACTGCACAGCACGACCGTCGGAACCACGCTGTCGTACAACCCGCTCCCGAACACCGACCCCTCCACCACGCTCTTCTCGCTGTTCGGCAGGGTCTACTGCTGAGGGTCAAGGATGACCGAGCGGCTGAGGCTGCGCGGCTGATCGGGGTTCAGGCCGAGAGCCAGGGACTTGGCCACTGCGACACGCTGCGCGACAACGAGCGACGCCATCGGGTCGAGATCGCCGTGCTGGACGATCGTCGCGCCGGTCGCGGTGACGTCGTCGACGAGACCAGCCGGCGGCTCGCCGAGGATCCAGACGCCGCGACCGGGCTGGGCGATCGCGATCGGGCCGTGCCGGTAGTCCATCGCCGGGTACGCCTCGGTCCACGCGGACGCCGCCTCACGCTGCTTGAGCGCAGCTTCGTGCGCCAGGCCGATGGTCCAGCGCGTCCCGAGGTACGTCACCTGCTCGAGCTTGGCGAACTCGTCCACGTCGACGGTCAATGCGGTCTCAGCGTCCGCAGCGGCCTTCGTCAGGTCCTCCCCGAGCGATGCGCGCAGCAGCGCCAGCGTCGTGGTCGCGAACCGGGTCTGCACCACGGACTGCTCATCGGCAAAGTCCAGCATGATCGTGTGGTCGGCCAGTTCGACGATCGGCGAGCCAACGGTGGCGGTGATCGCGATGGTCGGTACGTCGGTGCGGCGGATCAGGTCGAGGACCTCGGTCGTCGTCCCGGAGCGGCTGATCACGACGATCGCGTCGTACGGACGCCCGAACGGGAACTCGGAGCCGGCGAACGCGTCCGTCTCGCCCTGACCGGCGTCCTCGCGCAGCCCGGCGTACGCCATCGCCATGAACCAGGAGGTCCCGCAGCCGACCGCGGCCACCCGCAGGCCCGCCTTCGGAAGCGAACCGCCGTACTGCGCGAAACCGTCCGAGACCTGTCGCCAGAGGTCTGGCTGCGTGGCGATCTCAGTGCTCACAAAACGCGTCTGGGTCATGTCGTCTCCGCACTTCTGATGGTCGAAACTGCTCGAACGTGATCGAATGGTGCCAACCAGCCGCCACCCGGCTGACCGATTGTGTGAAGGAGGAGCCCCGGGTGAAGCGTTATGAACGCCTCAACACCTTGCTCGAGTCGCTCGCCGAGAAAGGCGCCATCGACGTCGACGAGCTCGCCGAGCAGTTGCACGTGTCCGCGGCCACGATCA
>DASSDE010000366.1:0-3372 GCA_035697365.1 Kribbella sp.
CGGTATCTGGTGGTGCCGATCGTGGCCGGCCTGCTGACGTTCTTCCTGCATCCCGGGATCGGCCGCGTCGAACGCCTGGTGAACATCTTCGACGCCGCCGGCCTCGCACTGTTCTGTGTGACCGGCGCGCTGAAGGCGATCGACTTCGGCCTGTCGCCGATCTCGGCCGCACTGCTCGGCACGCTGTCCGGCATCGGCGGGGGAGTGCTGCGGGACGTGCTGAGCGGCCGCGTACCGACCGTCCTCCGCTCCGAGATCTACGCAACTCCGGCGCTGCTCGGCGCCGGCATCGTGGTCGTCGCGGCGGCGCTCGAGTACCACGCGGTGTGGGTCCCGATCACCGCCGCGGCGGTCTGCTTCGTGATCCGCCTGATCGCAATCCGCCGCGGCTGGAACGCACCCCTAGCCCGCAATCCGTGACGGTGGTGCCCAACCGTTGACCACGGCAACCAGTTCGTTGTAGCGGTGCCAGCGTGGGTCTGCTGTGCGGCGCAGGGCGATCAGCTGCTTGCGGTACGCCGGGTCTGCGCGGAGCGGGTCCTCGCCCGCGAGTGCCTGGAAGCCGGCTGCGATGCGGCGTACCGACGTACGGAAATCCTCCGAGGCCATCAGCTCGGTCAGCTCCAGCCAGGCCTCGAGTTGTGCGGGCGTGGCGTCCTCGGGGAGTACGGGCGTGAGGTTCTGGTGGACCGCAGGCGGGACGCCGTGCAGCGTTGCGTCGAGGAACTCCGCGATCAACGCGCGGCGGTCCTGCTCGGATTGTTCGGTCATGAGGTGAAGCTCCTCCAGGTCAGGGTGCTGGGCCAGGACCACGAGCAGGGCATGCTGCCGTTGCAACGTACGCAGCTGAATCGCGACGGCATCCGCATGCGTCGCCGCCACCTCCGCGAGCGAACGCTCCTCCCGCAACACGGCCCGGATCGTCGGCAAGTCCAGATCGAGTGCACGCAGCGTACGGATCAGCCGCAGTCGCGCAACCGCACCTTCATCGAACCGCCGATGACCAGCCGACGTACGACGCGACGTGAGCAGTCCGAGGTCCGAGTAGTAGCGCACCGCTTTCACCGTCACACCGGCGCTCCGCGCAAGCTCACCGATCGAGTGGTCCATACCTGCGACCCTCCCACCTCCCGTAGCAGGAGATTCAAGACTAGTTGTGGGCGAAGCGTCCTTTGGGGCGCGCGAAGGTGATGGAGATGGCGGCGACGACGGCGCAGGCGATGCCGACGCCGAAGGGGACCCAGTACGCGTCCGACGGTCCCCAGACGTCGACAGCGTGGCCGGCGGCCGCATTACCCGGCGCAACTCCGAGGAGGATGCCGGTGACCGTCCAGGTGATCGCCTCGGTCAGGCGTTCCGGCGGCACCCACTCCTCGACGCAGGCGGTGACCGCGACCATCGTCGGCGCGATCGTCATCCCGCAGCAGAAGAGCACGACACCGAGCAGCGGGATGCTGTTCACCCAGGGGAGTGGCGACAACGTGATCGCGAGTGCGATCGTGCCGAACAGCAGCCGCCGCTCGACCGGGGCGCGCCAGTGCACCGAGCCGTACCAGAGCCCGGCCAGCAGGCTGCCGAACGCCCAGATCGCGAGGACCACGCCGGCCAGTCCGGCCTTGCCCTTCGAGGTCGTGAACGCGACCGTGATCACCTCGGCGCCACCGAGCGTCGCTCCGAGCCCGAGACCGATCAGGCTGAGCAACAGGATCGACAGCCAGGGGAGCGGTGCCTGCTCGCTCCCGTCCGGCTTGCCGCGGCCGGGCGGGTCGGAGGCGCGCAACGAGGCCAGCCAGATGCCCCCGATCAGTCCTAGTACGCCGGCCGCGGTCAAGGCGGCGTACGGACTGGCCTGGGTCGCAAGGGTGGTGACCAGGACCGGGCCGACGATGAAGACCACCTCGTCGCCGACGGCCTCCAGCGCGAATGCAGTCTGCAGCGCCCGTCCGCGGCCGAGCAGATACGTCCAGCGCGCCCGGACGAACGAACCGACCTGCGGACGGGTGCCGCCGGCAACAAACGACAAGACGTACAGCACCCAGGTAGCCGCGCCGCCACGGACGGCGACCAGCAAACCGGCCAGACCGACCGTGCAGGCAACCGAGCCGATCAGGATCAGCCCGCGCTGCCCGAACCGATCGACCAGCCGGCCCTGGATCGGACCGGTCAGTGCGCCGGCGATCACGGCCACGCCGGACACCGCGCCGGCCAGACCGTACGAGCCGCTCTCCTGGGCGATCAGGATGACGATTCCGAGGCCGATCATCGAGATCGGCATCCGCCCGAGGATGCCGGCCGCGAAGAACGCGCCGGCGCCGGGACGGCGGATGAGATGGAAGTAGGGCTTGAGCATGAGAGACCGGGAGAAGCTTAGGACATCGGCGTCTGAGAAGCTTGGAATATGTCGCCTGCTCCGACTCCGATCGACACCACCCCGTACGACGCCGTCCTGCTGCTCTCCTTCGGTGGCCCGGAGAAACCCGACGACGTCCTCCCCTTCCTGCAGAACGTGACCCGCGGCCGCGGCATCCCGGACGAGCGGCTCAAGGAGGTCGGCGAGCACTACTACTCCTTCGGCGGCAAGAGCCCGATCAACGACCAGAACCGGGCGCTGCTGAAGGCGCTGCGGGCGTCCTTCGACGAGATCGGGCTGGACCTGCCGATCTACTGGGGCAACCGCAACTGGGCGCCGTACCTGACCGACACGATGCGCGAGATGGCCGCCGACGGGATCCGCCGGGCCGTGGTGATCGTCACGTCCGCGTATCCGTCGTACTCCGGCTGCCGCCAGTACCGGGAGAACCTGGAGGACGCCGCCCGCGAGGTCCCGGACGCGCCGCGGATCGACAAGCTCCGGCACTACGCGAACCATCCCGGCTTCGTCTCGTCGTTCGTCGAGTCGACCGCCGCGGCGCTGAGCACGCTGCCGGAGGGTGCTGCGATCGCGTACGTGACGCACTCGATCCCGACCGCGATGAACGCCACCAGCGGCCCGGACGGCAACGGGTACGTCGACTGGCACAACGACGTCGCCGCTTCGATCACCGCCGAGCTGGAGCGCCGTACTGGACGGACGCGGCGGACCGACCTGGTCTACTGCTCGCGGTCCGGGCCGCCGCAGGTGCCGTGGCTGGAGCCGGACGTCAACGACCACCTCGAGGCGCTGGCCGCCGAGGGGCAGCCCGGCGTGGCCGTCGTACCGATCGGGTTCGTGAGCGACCACATGGAGGTCATCTACGACCTCGACACCGAGGCCGCGAAGACCGCCGAGAAGCTCGGCCTGCCGATGGCGCGGGCCGCTACGCCGGGCACCGACGAGAAGTTCGTCACCATGCTCCGCGACCTGGTCGTCGAGCGGGCCGCGGCCGAGCGCGG
>DASSDE010000367.1:0-3868 GCA_035697365.1 Kribbella sp.
GCTGAACGAGGGCGCGCTGACGATCCCCGGCTACAGCATGGACGGCTGGTACGGGCGGATCTTCCGCGGCGCCGGGTACTTCAACCCGGACAAGCCGATCAAGAAGTACACCAAGAAGGAACTGCACGACCTGCTGCACCGGGAGCCGACCAAGATCAAGGTCGAGGGCATCAACCTCACCTACACCGGCATCATCCCGGCGATCCAGCGATCGTTCCTGTCCAAGGACGTGGACGCGATGCAGCCGCACATCCGCGCCGTCGTGGAGCGCGCGGTCACGTTCACGACCTGCCCGGACTGCGGCGGCACCCGGCTCAGCAAGGAGGCGCTGGGCTCGACGATCAACGGCAAGAACATCGCGGACCTGACCGCGATGCAGATCACCGATCTGGCGGCCTGGATCCGGAAGCTGAAGGAGCCGTCGGTCGCGCCGCTGCTCAAGGCGCTCGGCGCCGCACTGCAGGCGTTCGTCGACATCGGGCTCGGCTACCTGTCGCTCGACCGGCCGGCCGGCACCCTGTCCGGCGGCGAGGCGCAGCGGACCAAGATGATCCGGCACCTCGGGTCGTCGCTGACCGACGTGACGTACGTGTTCGACGAGCCGACGATCGGTCTGCACCCGCACGACATCCAGCGGATGAACGAACTGCTGCTGCAGTTGCGGGACAAGGGCAACACCGTGCTCGTCGTCGAGCACAAGCCGGAGACGATCGCGATCGCCGACCACGTGATCGACCTCGGGCCGGGCGCGGGGACCGGTGGCGGCGAGGTCGTGTTCGAGGGCACCCTGGCGGAGTTGCGAACCAGCGGAACGCTCACCGGGAAGCACTTCGACGACCGCGCCGCGCTCAAGGAGTCGGTCCGATCGGCCTCGTCGGTGATGGAGGTGCGCGGGGCTTCGCTGAACAACCTGCAGGACGTCGACGTCGACGTACCGCTCGGCGTACTGACGGTCGTGACCGGAGTCGCCGGGTCCGGGAAGAGCTCGCTGATCCACGGGTCGATCGCCGACCGCGACGGCGTGGTGGCGATCGGCCAGGGCGCGATCCGCGGGTCGCGGCGGAGCAATCCCGCGACGTACACCGGGCTGCTGGAGCCGATCCGGAAGGCGTTCGCGAAGGCGAACGGCGTGAAGCCGGCCCTGTTCAGCGCCAACTCCGAGGGTGCTTGCCCGGCCTGCAAGGGCGCGGGCGTGATCTACACCGAGCTCGGCGTGATGGCGACCGTCGAGTCGACGTGCGAGGAGTGCGAAGGGCGCCGGTTCCAGGCGGCCGTACTGGAGTACACGCTCGGCGGGAAGAACATCGCCGACGTCCTCGCGATGCCCGTGTCGGAGGCCTTGCCGTACTTCGCCGATGGAGAGGCGCGAGTGCCGGCCGCGGAGAAGATCCTGGAGCGGCTCGCGGACGTCGGCCTCGGGTACCTGTCGCTCGGGCAGCCGCTGACGACGCTGTCCGGCGGTGAGCGGCAGCGGCTGAAACTCGCCACGCACATGGGGGAGAAGGGCGGCGTCTACGTCCTCGACGAGCCGACCACCGGTCTGCACCTGGCCGACGTCGAGCAGCTGCTGGGTCTCCTGGACCGGCTGGTCGACTCCGGCAAGTCGGTGATCGTGATCGAACATCACCAGGCCGTGATGGCGCACGCCGACTGGATCATCGACCTCGGCCCCGGCGCCGGCCACGACGGCGGCAAGGTGGTCTTCGAAGGCACCCCCGCAGACCTGATCAAAAAGCCCAAAACCCTGACCGGCAAACACCTCGCGGAGTACGTCGCCTGACCCCCACGCCACTCACCCGCGCGGGGGAGACACCTCGCTCCGACGGTTGATCCCATCGACCGCGACCGGTGCGAGGTTCGGTGCATGGACACGACAGCCGTGCGCAGGGCCACCATGGTGTGGGGTTCGGGGTACGCCGGGTTCGGCCTGACCTGTGCGTTCAGCGGGATCCCACTGTTCTCCCTGGGCGGCGATCCGGGGCCGCCGGCACTCGGCTTCGGGGTAGTGGCGGTGGGATTGCTGGCGGCCGTGGTCTCGGGTGTGATCGGCCGCTCCGGGCCGCGACCGGTGCTGCGCGTACTTCTGTGGGTGGCTTGCGTCCTGGCCGGTGTCGCCGCCTTCGGGCTGCTGATGGATCTGATCACGCTGATGTTCGGTCAGGGGGTGGACAGCTGGGCAGCAGCTGTGAACCATGCTCTTGCCGCGGCCGGCGTACTGCTGCTGGCGACCCTCGCCCGGCCCACCCGCCGGGGCGTCGCGGCGGTGCCTTCTGCTGCGCCCAGGTCGGTTCAGTTCGCGGCCTGCGCCGGGACGGTTGCTTTCCTTCCGTACGCGACGATGAAGCTCATCTGGGCCGCCGGCGGCACCTTCGCCGGGGTCTCCGGAGAAGAGATGCTCGTCATCTCCCGACGCAACGGCGCCTCGGGAATCTGGCTCGCCCTCGAGTCGTGGGGCCTGGACTCCACCGTGCTGCTGGCCGTGCTCGGCGTCTTCTTGCTGTGGGGCCTCGTTCGCCCCTGGGGCCAGGTCTTTCCGCGGTGGACACTCTGGCTGAGCGGCCGCCGCGTCCCACGCTGGTTCCCGCTGACACCGGCCTTGATCGGTGCGGCCACTCTCGCTCCGTACGGCGTGCTCGGCGTCGGCTACGCGACTCTGGCGACCGTCGGCATCGTCACCATGCGGCAGGGCGACTTCCACTCGTCGGGTGATGCGCTCCTGGTCGCCTGGATCGGCATGGTCGCGTTCGGCGGTTACGGCGTCGCACTGGTCGTCGCCACCCGCTCCTACTGGCTCCGCACCCGGAAGTCGTCGGGCATTTTTGCCAACATCAGCTGAGGCTTTCGAGGCGGGTGACTCCGGATGCTCGACGCTCGCGGAGGAGCTCGCCTCCTACCGTGAACGGCGCACTCGCTGCCGCCGACCGCTCGGCTCGTTCGACGATCGCGTCGACGAGCCGAGTCGGCAGGTCGAGGTGCGGGTACTCTGCCAGCATCCGCTCATCGGTCGCCCTGAAGTCCGCGCCGACACCTGCACGGGTGAGATACGCCAGCCCGCCTCGCCGCTCGGCGATCCCGGCCGAGGTGTGCAGCGCGATCGCCTCCCACACCTGATCGACGTCTGCCTCGCCGACCCCGTGCTCACGCAGCAACTCGGCCGCCAAGTCAGCACCTTCCACCTCGAACCGCGCCTCACCCTTCGCGAGCGCCCCGGTCCCCAGGTCGTGCATCACGGTCGCGGCGAACAACAAGTCTCTGTCGCACACCAGGCCGTCCCGCTCCGCGATGCCCCGGGCGAAGAAGAAGCTCCGCACGCTGTGGTTGGCGACCGCCGGCACTTCGGTCTCCTGCACCACGGTCAGGATCGCGTCCGAGAGTGGCCCGGTCGGCAGCGTGAGTTCCATACGCAGCAGGTTATCCACGTCGCCCGCTGCGGGCAGCGGGTCCGGAGGTCAGGAATCGCCATGATCTCGCCAACCGATCAGGAATCGAGAAGCGACCGGTGGGGGTGGAGAAATACCTTGGCGGTGTTGGGAATGAAGGGGCTTCGGTCCACGACCACGGAGATGATGAGATGACCAGCACGCAAGGTGTTCAGACGATCCTGCACCCGGTGACCGACCTCGAGAAGGCCAAGCCGGTGTACGCGGCGCTGCTCGGTGTCGAGCCGGTTGCGGACTCGCCGTACTACGTCGGCTTCGAGGCCGCGGGCCAGCAGATCGGCCTGGTGCCGAACAGCGACATGACCGCGCCGGTCGCGCACTGGCACGTGACCGACATCGAGGACCGCATCAAGGCGATCGTCGCGGCCGGCGGCACCGTCCGGTCAGCGCCGAAGGACGTGTCCAACGGCCGCCTGGTCGCCACGGTC
>DASSDE010000368.1:0-4735 GCA_035697365.1 Kribbella sp.
GCAGTTCTTCCAGGTCGTGCAGGGGTACACGCCGTTCCAGTCCGGTGTCCGTACGTTGCCGTGGACCGCGGCGCCGCTCGTGGTCGCGCCGATCGCGGGCCTGATCGTCGACCGGGTCGGTGCGCGGACGCTGATCGTCACTGGGCAGGCGTTCCTGGCAGCGGCGCTCGGCTGGATCGCACTGGTCGCCACGTCGACCACGCAGTACGGCGACCTGGTCGCGCCGTTCGTACTGGCGGGGATCGGGATGGGGCTGACGTTCGCGCCGTCGGCGAGCGTGGTGATGGACAGTGCGTCCGAGGCGGATCGCGGCGTGGCATCCGGGACGAACAACACGATCCGCGAGGTCGGTGTCGCGATGGGCGTCGCCGTACTCGCCTCGGTGTTCGCGTCTGCGGGCTCGTACGAGTCGCCGACCCAGTACGCCGCCGGCCTGGTCCCGGCCGTCTGGACCGGTGCCGCGGTCGTCGCCGCCGGCACGCTCGTCGCCCTGCTGCTCCCTGGCCGCCGGCGTTCTACAGTGTGACAGTGCTGGACGCTGACGACGTACGACGGATTGCGCTGTCCTTCCCGGAAACGGTCGAGAAGAAGCGCTGGGGACACCCGACGTTCGACGTCGCGGGACGGATGTTCGTCACGGTCCCGGACGATCAGACCTCGTTCGCGGTCCGGTGCCCGCGGCTGGAGCGCGACGAGCTGATCGCCGCGGAGCCGGAGAAGTTCTGGGTACCGAAACACGAGGCGGGCTCGAACTGGGTTCGGGCCCGCCTCGGGGTGCTCGAGGACGCCGACGAGTTGCACGACATCCTGATCGACTCATGGCGTCAGGTGGCGCCGCCGGGTCTGGTTTCAGCTGACGTTGGCCGCTGACGCCGCGAACGTGTTACAGCTGGCCGGATCGGCGGTGTTGAACGACTTGCCCATGAACCGGCCCTGGCTGGCGACACTGCCGTGGTCGCCTTCCTCCGGCTTGTCGCCGGCGGTGACGACATACTTCTTCCAGACGTACAGCATGTTCCCGGTGATCGGGTAGCTGGCCTTGTTCGCGGCCAGGAAGACGCCGGCGAAGCAGTTCGCCTGCAGCTCCATCCGGCGCGTCATCCGCATCTGGCCGGAGTAGGCCTGCTGCTCGTACCGCAGCTTGCTGGCCGCCTGCAGGATGCCGGTCATGTTCTGGACACCGTGGCCGAACTCGTGCGCGAGCGACCGGGAGTACCACATCCGCGCGTACGCCTGCGCGATCGCGTCGCCGGGGTACTCCGTGTACGCCTTCACGAAGACGTCGACCTTCATGTACAGCATGTTGTTCGCGGAGCAGTAGAACGGCACGTTGATCGCGCCGCCGCCGCACGGGTTCGACACGGTGGTCCCGGACCAGTACGACATCTGCGGCGGGTCGAACGTGTAGCCCGCCTTCTCCACCAGCGGCTTCCACGACTTGTCGATGCACGGCTTGAGCGCCGCCCAGTACGCGGCCGCGTTCTTGGTGGTGGTCGGCCGGACCTTCGGCTCCTTGCAGTTCACCCCGGGCATCCGGCCGACGGTGTACAGCTTGTTCTTCGCCGTGATCGTCGCGTTCGACGCCTGGTTCGGCGAACCGCTCGTCGACGTCGAGGACGGCTGCTCCGTCGGCGAATCGGTGGGGGACGCGGTCGGGCTCGGCGTGTACCGGGTGCGGGTGACCGGCGGCGTGGTGACGTCGTCGGCGGCCTTCTTCACCAGGCTGATCAGCGTCACGCCGACGATGCCCACGACCGCGATCGTCAGGATCGCGATCAGCGGCGCCTTGGACCTCTTCCGCGGCGGCGGCCAGCCGGGGCCACCGGGCCCGCCAGGACCGGGGCCGAACGACGGTCCCCAGCCGAAGCCCGGACCCTGCTGCTGGTACGGAGGGTGCTGATACGGAGGGTACTGGGGCTGCTGCTGGACGTACTGGGGTGGCTGCTGGGGGTACTGAGGGGGACTAGGAGGACCGTAGGGTGGCTGGCTCAACGCCGTTCCTCTCGTGCCTCGTAGTGGTGTTCGGCGACCGCCACAGTATCGGCAACAAACAGGTCAGCCGTGACGACCCTCGGCGGGTAGGGTCGGGCTGTGAATGACGCAGTGACCGAGGCCACGACGCCCAGCAGCGCGATCGACCAGCTTGCCGAACGGCACCTCGAGCAGGAGATCCAGCTCGACCCGATCGGCGCGACCGAGCTGGGGATCCCCGGCCACGACCACGAGCTGCCGGACTTCACCCCGGCCGGGTTCGCGGCCCGGACCGACCTGACCCGCAGCTCGCTCGCCGCGGCCCGCGCGATCGAGCCGGGGAGCCCGCGTGAGGAAGTCGCCAAGGATGCGTTCGTGGAGCGGCTCGGGCTGGAGCTCGAGCGCTACGAGGCCGGCGTACCGCAGTCCCAGCTGAACGCGCTGACCTCGGTGCCGGCGGCGCTGCGGCAGGTGTTCGACCTGATGCCGACCGGTACCGACCAGGACTGGGAGGTCGTCGCGATCCGGCTCAACCAGAGCGGGACGACCCTCGACGGGTACCGCGACACCCTGCTCGAGCAGGCCGGCCAGGGCCGCGTCTCTGCGGTGCGTCAGGTGACCGGCCTGGCCGAGCGGATCGCCAGCTGGACCGGCGCCGACGGCGACGACTTCTTCGCCGGGCTCGCCGCGCAGGCACCCGAGAGCGCTGTGAAACCCGCGGTCGAGGCGGCGGCCGCTTCCGCCCGGAAGGCGTTCGACCAGTTCGGCGGCTGGCTCACCACCGAGCTCGCGCCGCGGGCACCGGAGCGGGACGCCTGCGGCCGCGAGGTGTACGAGCTGGCGTCGCGGAGCTTCCTCGGCGCGACGATCGACCTCGAGGAGACCTACGCCTGGGGCTGGGCCGAGCTGGCCCGGATCGAGGCCGAGATGCAGGAGATCGCGGCCGGGCTGAACGACGGCGACCGGAGCATCGATGCGGCCGCCGCGCTGCTGGACGCCGACCCGGCGCGGATGATCCAGGGCAAGGACGCCTTCCGGGACTGGATGCAGCAGCTCGCCGACACCGCGATCACGGAGCTGGCCGGTACGCACTTCGACATCGCCGACGAGATCCGCCGGATCGAGTGCATGATCGCGCCGACCTCCGACGGCTCGATCTACTACACGCAGCCGAGCGAGGACCTGACGACCCGGCCGGGCCGGATGTGGTGGGCGGTGCCGAACGGCGTCGAGACGTTCGCGACCTGGCGCGAGGTCACCACCGTGTACCACGAGGGCGTGCCGGGGCATCACCTCCAGGTCGCCCAGACGATGCTGCGTACCGACGTACTGAACCGCTGGCAGCGGATCGCGTGCTGGGTCTCCGGCCACGGCGAGGGCTGGGCGCTGTACGCCGAACGGCTGATGGAGGAGCTCGGCTACCTCGAGGACGCGGGCGCGCGGCTCGGCATGCTGGACGGGCAGAGCTTCCGGGCCGCACGGGTGATCGTCGACATCGGCATGCACCTGGAGCTCGAGGTGCCGCGGGACAACCCGTTCGGCTGGCGGCCGGGTGAGCGGTGGACAGCGGACCTCGGGTTCGAGTTCCTGCGCGCGCACTGCCGGATGGAGACCAACTACCTGCGTGCCGAGCTCAACCGGTACCTCGGGTGGCCGGGCCAGGCGCCGGCGTACAAGGTCGGCGAGCGGATGTGGCTGCAGGCGCGCGCGGAGGCCAAGCAGCGCAAGGGATCCGCGTTCGACCTGCGTGAGTTCCACTCCAACGCGCTGAACCTCGGGTCGATCGGTCTGGATCCGCTGCGCCGGGCGCTGGCGAAGCTGTGAGCGTCCGCTTCGTCCTGGCGTCGAAATCGCCGGCCCGGCTGAAGACGCTGCGCGGGGCCGGAATCGAGCCGGAGGTGATCGTCTCCGGCGTCGACGAGGACAACGTCACCGCCGAGAGCCCTGGCGAGCTCGCCCGGCTGCTCGCGACGCTGAAGGCGCGTGCCGTGGTGGCCGGGCTGACCGACCACGCCACCGTCCTCGGCTGCGATTCGGTACTGGAGTTCGAGGGCGAGCCGTACGGGAAGCCCGAGCTGCCGGACGTGGCCCGCGAGCGTTGGCGGATGCTGCGCGGGCGCACCGGCGTACTGCACACCGGGCACTGCCTGATCGACACCTCGGCCAAGCAGGAGCTCCGGGAGCTGTCGTCCACGACGGTGCGGTTCGCCGATCTGACCGACGAAGAGATCGACGCGTACGTTGCCACCGGCGAGCCGCTACAGGTTGCCGGTGCGTTCACGGTCGACGGGCTCGGCGGACCGTTCGTGACTGCGATCGAGGGCGACTACCACAACGTCGTCGGGCTCTCGCTGCCGCTGCTGCGCCGGATGCTGCTCGAGATCGGCATCTCCTGGCCGCAGCTGTGGGACTCCCAGAAACCCTTTACGTACGACGAATCCGTCGCGTCGACGTACGACGAGACCCGCGGTGGTGTGGCCCGAGCGCAGGCCGCCGCCCACGCCGTCAACGAGCTGCTGCCGAAGGGCAGTCGCGTGCTCGAACTGGCCGTCGGTACCGGCATCGTCGGCGCCGAGCTGGTTGCTCTGGGCAACTTGGTGCACGGTTTCGACCTGTCCACCGCGATGCTGCGCCGCGCCAGGGTCCGGCTGCCCGGCCATGTCGCGGCGGCGAACGCCGGCCGGTTGCCGGTGGCCGATCGCCGGTGCGACGCGGTGGTGGCCATCTGGTTGCTGCACCTCCTCGGCGACAGCGAACCGGTGAT
>DASSDE010000369.1:0-26299 GCA_035697365.1 Kribbella sp.
GGGGAGTAGACCTCGTTGGCGAGCTGTCGACGGGCATGGCCGTCTCCGGAGAGTGACCGTTCGGGGAGCAGATCGTCGGCCTGAACCGGTCGCGGAGCGCCCGGCCAGGCGGCCACCGCGCGGAGGCCCGAGACGGCCGCGCGGGCCGAGGTGACTGCCGACATCAGGTCCTTCACGACTGGTCCGACGACGATCGGGCCGGGTCCGAACCAGCGGGCGAGCTTTTGTACGATCTCCACAGGTTTGCTCGTACCGCCCAGTACTACCACGAGGCGGTCGCCCTGGATCGCACACAATGCGTCGGCACCGGCCTCGCGGGCGGCGTGCCGGACCATGTCCACGATGCTCGAGCTGCCGTTCGCGGGCGCCGGCGTCTCGGCCTCGGGTGCCCGTCCGACCACCACGGCGACCTCGGCCCCGCTCGGTGCGACGGAACCCGTCGTCCCGACGGCACCGGTCCAACCGAGAGCCGAGGCGCGCGACCGGACGGATTCGTCGGTCTCGCCGCGGATCACCGAGTCGACGAGCAGAGCCTCGAGGCGGGCGTCCCAGGCGCCGCGCATCTCGGCGGCCTGCGCGTAGACGGTGGCGGCGGCGAACGCGACCTCGCGCGCGTACCGCTGCATGGCCTCGTGGACGATCGGTACATCGTCCGGCGGCAGCAGGGTGCCGATGGTGTTCTCGATGGTCTCGATCGTGGTGCGCACCAGGTCGACGGTCTGGTGCAGCGAGATCACCCGGGTGAACTCCCGCGGCGCGGAGCCGAAGATCCGGGTCGGCATCGAGGAGTGCGCCTCGGGGTCGCGGAACCATTCGACGAACGCCGAGATCCCGGACTGCGCGACCAGCCCGATCCAGGACCGGTCCTGCGCGGACAACTGCGCGAACCACGGCAGCTCGGCCTCCATCGCCGCCTGCGCCGCGGTCGCCAACGCACCTGTCGCCCCCTGCAACCGGTCCGCCCGCGCCCGATGCCCGTCTTTGACCACGCCCCGACCTTAGACCCCGGGCCGCCAGGCCATCACAATTGCGCGCTGCCGCCGGGTCCTCGCATGGCCGGCGGCGATCGGCTCGATTGTGATGGCCTGGGGGTCCGCCCTGTCATGATGGAACGCATGACGGACAACGCTGGGGTGGCCGATGCGATCGCGGCGCTGCGGGCGATCGGGTACTACCTCGAGCGGGATCGGCAGCCGACGCATCGCGTGAAGGCGTACCGGCGAGCTGCGGACACGATCGCCGCGCTGCCGGCCGCCGAGGTCCGGGCGCGCCGGCGGGCGGGGACGCTGACCGAGCTGGCCGGCATCGGGCCGAAGACCGAGGCCGTGATCGTCGAGGCGATGGACGGCGCGACCCCGTCGTACCTGGTCAAGCTCGAGGAGGCGGCCACCGACCTGACCACGGCCGGCCAGCGGATGCGCGCCGAGCTGAAGGCCGACCTGCACCTGCATTCGGAGTGGTCGGACGGCGGCAGCCCGATCGAGGAGATGGCCCGCACCGCACATCGCCTCGGGCACTCGTACATGGCGCTCACCGACCACTCGCCCCGGCTGACGGTTGCCAACGGACTGTCCCGCGAGCGGCGGCTGCAGCAGCTCGAGGTCGTTGCCGAGCTCAACAAGGTGCTGCAGGACGAGCTCGACGGGTTCACGATCCTGAACGGCATCGAGGTCGACATCAACGAGGACGGCTCGCTGGACTGTGATGTGGAGATCCTGGCCCGGCTCGACATCGTGGTCGCGAGCGTGCACTCGAAGCTGCGGATGGCATCCGAGCCGATGACCGAACGCATGGTCCGCGCGATCGCCAACCCGCACGTCGATGTCCTCGGCCACTGCACCGGGCGGCTGATCACCGGCGGCCGCGGTACCCGTCCGGAGTCGGAGTTCGATGCCGAGGTGGTGTTCGAGGCCTGCCGTCAGTTCGGTACGGCGGTGGAGATCAACTCCCGCCCCGAACGCCTCGACCCGCCGAAACGCCTGCTCTCGATGGCGGTCGAGACCGGGTGCCTGTTCTCGATCGACACCGACGCGCACGCCCCCGGCCAGCTCGACTGGCAGGTGTACGGCTGCGAACGCGCCGAGGACTGCGGCGTCACCCCGGAACGCGTCATCAACACCTGGGATCAGCAGCTCCTCGCGGAATGGACGGCATCATGAGCGATCTGGAGAAGGACCCGGCCGAGGTGATTGGGACCGGTGAGTGCGACGGACCGGCGCTGGAGCTGCTCGAGGCGCGCGAGGTGGTACTGGGACGGACCACCAAGGTACGGCGCCTGCTGCCGAACAAGAACCGCCGCATGGTCGGCGCCTGGTGCTTCGTGGACCACTACGGTCCGGACGACCTGACGCGGCGCGTCGACCCGTACGACGTACCGGGGGAGCGCGGCATGCTGGTGCCGCCGCATCCGCACACCAGCCTGCAGACGGTGAGCTGGCTGTTCGAGGGCGAGATCGAGCATCGCGACAGCGTCGGATCGCACGCGTTCGTCCGCCCCGGCGAGCTGAACATCATGACGGCCGGCAATGGGATCGCGCACTCCGAGGTCTCGACACCGGACGCCCCGCCGATGCTGCACGGTGCCCAACTGTGGGTCGCGCTGCCGGACAGTGTGCGTACGACGACTCCGCCGGCCTTCAACGCGTACGCCGACCTGCCGCGGCTCGAGCTCGACGGCGCGCACGCGACCGTGCTGATCGGAACCGTGGCCTGGGTCACCTCGCCGGCGCCGGCGTACACACCGCTCGTCGGCGCCGACGTGACGATCGACGCGGGCCGTACGGTCACGCTGCCGCTGACACCCTCCAACGAGTACGCCGTGCTCGTCGTCGACGGCGCGCTCTCGGTCGGGGAGCTGACGCCCGGATTCGGCGAGCTGGTCTATCTCGGCGCGAGCCGGGACTCGATCGAGCTTGTTGCCGCCGACAACGGTGTGCGCTTCCTGCTGCTCGGTGGTGAGCCGTTCGAGGAGGAGCTGGTGATGTGGTGGAATTTCATTGGCCGTACCCATGAAGAGATCGTGGCGGCCCGGGACGCCTGGCAGCGCGCGATCGAGGCCGGAGGCAACGACCGCTTCGGGATGGTTCCCGGGTACGACGGGGCGCCGCTGCCCGCCCCGCCGCTGCCCGCGACCACGCTCAGACCGCGACCGCGAGCGCGCTGACCCGCCTGCGGTAGTACGCCCAGGTGACGACCAGCAGCGCCGGGCCCCAGAGGTTGAGCGGCAGGTAGCAGGCGAGCATCAGCGCCTTCCAGGCCGGGCTGCTGAACTGGATGAAATGGTCGGTGAACACGTCCCGGAACGCGAACGTCCAGATCGCGATCAGCGCCAGCGATCCCAGTACGGCAGGGACGATCGCCGCGTACGGATGCACGCGCCGGCCGCCGATGAACGGGATCCAGCGCGGCGCGATCTCGCCCCAGCGGCTGACCAGCCCGAGCGCGGTCAGCGCGACCAGTTCGGAGAAGATCGTCAGGAAGATGACGTACAGCTTGCCGCCGGCGCCGCCGAGGGCGGCTGCCTGCCCGTTCGTGTCCAGCAGGCCCATCGAGGACCCGAAGACCAGGCCGAGCCGCCAGAGCCCGGAAGGTAGCGCGAGGAACGGGATCGCGTGCGCGAGTCGGTAGGCCCAGCGGGGAACGGGACGCTCGGTAGTGGTCACGCTCCGATCATGACGGGCACGGACCGTCGCCACCTCACCCATGGGAGTGATGTCGCTCCCTCCCGGGACCGATTCATCGATCCGCGGCGAGACCGTGTTCCAGCACGTCGAAGGCGTGGTCGATGACGCTGACCTGGTCGTGCTGCACCTGCGCGATGTCGTCGCCGGCGATGATCCGGGCGACCGGGGTGTGGAAGATCGTGGTGATGGTCGCGGTCAGCAGGTTCGCGACCAGCCGGGCGCCGAACTCGTCGCCGGTCTCTTCGGCGAGGACGCCGGTCAGCATCTGCGCGATCTCGTGTTCCTGTTCGACCATGCGCGACATCAGGGCGGGGCTGGATTGCAGCACCGTCCAGAAGCCGAGGACGCCCTCAACCGCGCCGGACAGCGGATGCCGGGCGCTGAGCAGTTCGTGGTGGTACCTGCGCATCGCCACCGAGACGGGTTCGCCGTCCGGGCGGTCACGGACGACCGCCTCGAGGTCGCGGAGCCGGTCGAGGTGGCGGTCCAGGTACAGGTCCTCCTTGCGCGGAAAGTAGTTGAAGACCGTCATCTTGGACACTCCCGCCACCTCCGCGATCTCCGCGACCGTCACCGCGTCGAATCCGCGGTGCACGAACAGGTCGGTGGCGACGTTCGCGATCATCCGCCGGGTCGCCTGCTTCTTGCGTTCGCGCAGTCCTGGCTCGGGCATGAATGAGATTGTACTGGACCAAGTTTTATACTCGGTCTAATATTTTGCTCATGGATACCAAGGACGTAGTGATCTCCGGAGGCGGGCCGGCCGGCCTGATGCTCGCCTGTGAACTCCGGCTGGCCGGACTGGATGTACTGGTGGTCGAGCGGCTGCTCGAGATCGACCCAACGATCAAGGCCGGATCGGTGAACCTGCCGACCGCCGAGGCGTTCTACCACCGCGGCCTGCTGCCGGCGCTGCAGGAGGCGCAACGACAGGCTTTCGAGCAGATGATGGCCTTCCGCGCCCAGCAGTCCGCGGCTGAAGGCGCCGGTGGGGCCGGAGGGCCGGGGAAGAGGCCGGGTGGTGGTGCGCCGCCGGCCGGTCACTTCGCCGGGATCATGGTCAGCTCGGCCGCAGTGGACTTCGAGGATCCGGAGTTCCGGGACGCGGGCCCGGCCCGGTCCGTCTTCGCCGTCGGTCAGCAGACCGTCGAGGCAGTCCTCGGCGCCCACGCCGCCGAACTCGGCGTCGAGATCCGCCGTGGCGTCGAACTCACCAACTTCACGACCGACGACGAAGGCGTAACAGTCGAGTTGAGCGACGGGAGTGTGCGGGCCGGGTGGTTGGTGGGGTGTGATGGTGGGCGGAGTGTGGTGCGGAAGCTTGCGGGGTTCGAGTTCCCGGGGACCGAGCCCGCGATCACCGGGCGGCAGGCGATCGTCGAGCTGGAAGGAGCGGAGGGGCTCCAGAGCAGTTGGAACTACACCCCGAACGGTGTCTACGCGCACGGCCCGGTGCCGGGGCGCGTGCTGACGGTCGAGTTCGACGGTCCGCCGGAGGACCGCGATGCGCCGATCACCGCCGAGGAGATCCAGGGCAGCCTGCGCCGCGTCACCGGCGTGGACGTCACCGTCACGGCGGTGAAATCGGCGACCAGGTTCACCGACAACGCCCGGCAGGTGACGTCGTACCGCAAGGGACGCGTGCTGCTCGCGGGCGACGCGGCACATGTGCACTCGCCGTTCGGCGGCCAGGGACTGAACCTCAGCATCGGTGACGCCGTCAACCTCGGCTGGAAGTTGGCCGCGACGATCCAGGGCACCGCGCCCGAGGGCCTGCTCGACACCTACACCACCGAACGGCATCCGGTCGGCGAGTGGGTCCTGGACTGGACGCGCGCGCAGATCGCCTTGATGCGCACGGATTTCCGCACCGCGGCGCTGCGCAGCGTGGTCACGGACCTGCTCAGGACACCGAGCGGTTCGACGTACCTTGCAAAGAAGTTGTCCGGCGTCCTGCACCGGTACCCGATCGACGGCGAGCACGAGCTGATCGGTTCGGCCGCGCCCGACTTCGAGTTCGCCGACGGTACGCGTCTCGGTGAGCACCTGTTCGACGGCAAGCCGTTGCTCCTGGACCTCGCGGACTCCGCGGACCTGCGTGAGGTCGCCGCTGGGCGGGTTCGCGTGCTGACCACGAAGTACGCGGGGGAACTCACCGGCGTACTCATCCGCCCCGACGGCTACGTCGCCTGGGCCGCCGATGACAGCACCGTGACCGGGCTGGACGTGGCGCTGTCGACCTGGGTGGGTCAGAGGTCGTGATCGCGGTGGGTCAGAGCAGGTCGTGATCGCGGGCGTACGCGGCGGCCGCCGTTCGGGACGGCACCGACAGTTTCGTGAAGATGTTGGTGAGGTGCCGGGCGACGGTCTTGTCGCTCAGCACCAGCCGCCGGGCGATCTCCGTGTTGCTGTTGCCCGCAGCAACCAACCGGAGCACCTCCAGTTCGCGCCCGGTCAGCCCGCCGGCCGTACTCCGCCCGAGCAGCTTCTCGACCTCGAGCCGCGCCGGACCGGCACCGAGCTCGGCGAAGGACCGGCAGGCGGCGGCGAATTCTGCCGCTGCCGAGTCCTCGTCGCCGAGCAGCCGTACGGCGCGCCCGACGAGCACCTTCGCGCGGGCCACCTCGTACGGCGCACGCAGCTCGCCCCACAACCGGACCGCCAACCGCGCTTGCGGCAACGCCCGGTCCGGATCGTCCGCCGCCAGAGCCGCCAACGCGGAGCAGTACGCCGCTGAGGCCCGCAGTCCCGGACAGCCGAACCCGGTGGCGATTGTTGACAATTCGACGGCCGCCGCCTCCGCCTCGGGCACCGCGTCCCCGGCGACCAGTACTTCGACCGCACCCGCCAGCAGTCGGGAGCGGTGCACCGGATTGCCGGCCTCTGCGAGCATCCGGCGGACGGCGGCCATCGCGGCCGGTACGCGTCCGCGCGCGATCATCAACAGCGCCCGCCCCGGTTGCGCCTCGTACCCGAACCCGCCTGCTTCCTCGTACGACGCCTCCGCCGCGGGGAGGTCACCGCGGATCCGCAGCACGTCACCGCGCTCGCCCATTGCGAGGCCCGCGGCGACGTCCATCCCGTTCGACGCGTACCGCCGGCACGCGTCCTCGAACTCCGACAACGCCTCCGGGTAGGCCGCGTGCAGGCGCAGGATCTGACCGCGGTGGACGGCGCACTGACCGGTGAACGGTACGAGATCGGGTTGCGTGTCGCACCAGCGGGTCAACGCCGCTGTCCATGCGGCGGCTCGAGCGAAGTCGAGGACCTCCTGGCAGCCTTCGATCATCGCGCAGTACACGGTGCCCGCGAAGATCGGAGAAAGTTCACCGGCCGCGACGCCGACCATGGCCTCGTCCATCAGGGCGAGTCCTTCGGGGACGCGGCCGGAGTACAACAGGAGGCGACCCTCGCACACCAGGCCCTGTGCCAGCAGGTCCGGGTCGCCGTGCCGGCGGGCCATCGCGACGATGTCGTCGCAGGCGGCCAGCGCACCGGCAAAGTCCTCGCTGTCCAGGCAGCGGAAGAAGTCGTGGATCCGCAGATACCCGCGCTCGACGACGTCCTCGGGCAGGTCCACCAGCAATCGCTGGCCACGGGCCGCCCAGCCGCTGCCGACGGCCACCTCGCCCCGGCCGTTGAGTACCCGGGCGAGCCAGAACGCGAACCGGACCGCGCCGAGCACGTCGCCGTCCTCGATGCGCAGCCGGTATCCGCGTTGCAGAGCCCGGATGCACGCGTCCGGGTCGCCGAGCAGGAACGCCGCCGTGGCGAGCGTCATCAGTTCGTCCGGACCGAGGCCCTGACCCGGCTCGCGGTCGACGGCGGACAGCCGCTCGTAGGCGACCGCCCAGTCCCGCCGCTCGAACGCGACCCGGGCTCGTTGTAGATCGTCGACAATCCCCATGTCATGCCCCCACTCGCGAGCATGCTCTGCGAGGTCAGGCGGCGGCAAGACTCCGGTCCGCACCGGCGCGGGCCGCGATCCGGCGGGCGATGTACGCCGCGTCCCGGCCGACCCCGGGCAGCACCATCGAACTGAAGGAGTACTGGAAGCACAGGCCGCAGAAGAACAGGCCGGGTGCGTCCGTCGCGACCCCGCGGTACTCGCGTGGCCAGCCGTCCGGGCCGGCGACGGGAAGCCTGATCCAGTCGAAGACCTGCTGGAAACCGGTCGCCCAGACGACGTTCGCGACCTCCAGGACGCGTCCGTCGGCCAGCAACGGCCGTCCGTCCTGGGCCCCGACGACCCGGTCGGGCACCCGCTCGACCCCACGGGCGAGCAGGTCGGCGCGCTTGACCCGGATCATCGGGCCGCCGTGGTGCCGCAGGTCCTCCATCGCGGCCTTCCCGACCGGCGACCGGCGGGTGATCACGTGCCGGCCGACGAACAGGAACACCGGCCAGAAGAGTTTCTGCCCGGGGCGTCCGGGCTTGAACGGCATCTGCCCGGGATCACGACCGGCCAGCACGGTCGGGTGCGTCTGCGCCACCTCGTACGCGATGTCGGTCCCGGAGTGCGAGCCGCCGACGACCAGCACCGGCCCCTCCTTCAATTGCTCCGGGCGCCGGTACTCCGAGGAGTGCAGTTGCCGGATCGACGGATCCAGATCGACGGCACAGTCCGGGAGGTACGGCGTACGGCCGAACGTGCCGGTCGCGACGACGACGTTGTCGGCGGCAAGTTCCTCGCGCCCGGTGCCGACAATCCACCGGCCGTCACGGCGTTCCAGCCGGTCGACCCGCGTGCTCGGCCGGATCGGCAGGCCGAAGCGATCGGCGTACGTCGACAGGTAGTCGGCGACCTCTTCCTTGCCCGGGTAGTGCCACGGATCGCCGGGAAATGCCAAGCCCGGCAGCCCGTCGTACTTCGCCGGCGAGTACAACCGCAAGCTGTCCCAGTGCGACCGCCACTGGTCGCCCAGCCGCGCGTTCCCGTCCAGGATCGTGAACGACTCACCGAGTCGCTGTAGGTGATAACCGGTGGCAAGCCCGGCCTGCCCCGCGCCGATGATGATGGTGTTCATGCGAGTCTCCGCCCGATCTGTGACCATGCCGTCGCGCCGGCCGGGCGCCGCGGGTGGTGGAATCGCAACCACCACAGCAACATCAGCGCGGACGTGACGACGTAGAAGCCGTGCAGGAACCAGATGGGTCCCGGCGGCAGGTGCACCACGTAGATGCAGTGGACGGCGTTGCCGACGTTCGCCAGCACGAGGTTGGCCGGGCTGTACGACTCCAGGTCGCGGGTCCGGATCGCTCTGAGCACCATCGGCAGCGCGCTCGACGCGAAGAGGATGGTGGACATCGTCCCCGCGAGCAGAGCAACGCTTGCGCCAGTCATGTCACCGACGGTAGGGATCGGGGCCCGCTCCGCGCGTCGGACGGAATGCGCAAACCGGAACCGGCTGGGACTACGAGGTTTGTCGTACGTCGGCCGGCCGGCGGATCCAGGGCGCGAGCGGGCCCGACCAGCCTCGGATCGGTCAGGAATCGAGAAGCGGGCGCGGGCGCAGCTTCCTAGTTTGGAGACATGACAACTCTTGACAGTGTGGTTCTGGAAGTAGCCGACGTCGCAGCGACCGAGAAGTTCCTGGCAGCCGCCTTCGGGCCTGCCGAGCAAGTGCGGGTCCGTGAGTCCGCCGCCGAATCGAGCGGTTTCCGCGGCTTCACGTTGTCGCTGACGGTATCGCAGCCGAGCACGGTCACGAGCCTGTTCGACAGCGCGGTCGCCGCCGGCGCGACGGTGATCAAGCCGGTCACCAAGTCGCTGTGGGGCTATGGCGGTGTCCTCCGGTCTCCCGACGGGACGGTGTGGAAGATCGCCACCTCGGCCAAGAAGGACACCGGCCCGGCCACCCGGGCGATCGATTCCGTCGTCCTGCTGCTCGGCTGCGAGGACGTTGCCGCGAGCAAGAAGTTCTACGTCGATCACGGCCTGAGGGTGGGCAAGAGCTTCGGGCGCAAGTACGTCGAGTTCGAAGGCACTGGCCAGGTGAAGCTGGGCCTCTACGCGCGCAAAGCACTCGCCAAGGACGCCGGCGTACCGGTCGAAGGCACCGGCTCCCACCGAATCGCCCTGGCCGCATCAGGCAGCAACTTCACCGACCCGGACGGTTTCGCCTGGGAGCCCACCCCGCACCACGAGCCCGCTTCTCCGGCCCACTGACCGGGCTCGGCGCCGAGAGCTTCCAGGTCTGACCGTCGTCAGTTCGCTGCGTACACACCGTCCAGCTCCAGCTCATCGGTGCGATGGCAGCGTGGTACGGCCGCTGGCTCCACCTGGGCGCACAGGTCTACGGCGTACGGGCATCGGGGCTGGAAGCGGCAGCCGGTGAAGTCCTGATCCGGTGTCGGCACCTCGCCGGCGGGCAGTACGTCGTCCCCCCGTCGGAGCCGGGGATCCGGGCGGGGGACCGAGCGGAGCAGAGCCTCGGTGTACGGGTGGCGGGGGCGCTCGAACAGGTCTTCCGTCTCGGCCTCCTCGACGATCCGGCCGAGGTACATCACGGCGACCCGGTCGCACAGGTGCTGGATGACCGAGAGGTCGTGCGAGATGAAGACGTACGTCAGTCCGAGCTCGTCCTGCAGGTCCTCGAGCAGATTCAGGATCTGGCTGCGGACCGACACGTCGAGCGCGCTCACCGCTTCGTCGGCGACGACCAGTCGCGGCTCGGTCACGAGCGCCCGCGCGATCCCGATCCGCTGACGTTCGCCGCCGGAGAACGCGTGCGGGTAGCGCCGCATCAGCTCCGGACGCAGCCCGCAGCGGCGCAGTGTCTCGGCGACCCGGTCCTGGACCTCGCTGCCAGATGCCAGATTGTTGACAATCAGCGGTTCCGCGACGATCTGCTGCACGGTCATCCGTGGGTTGAGCGACGAGTTCGGGTCCTGGAAGACGGTGCGGATCTCGGTGCGCAGCGGCCGGAGCCGTGCTCTCGACAGCGTGGCCAGGTCGACCTCGGAGCCGTCCGAACGCCGGTACATCAGCTGTCCCGCAGTCGGCTTGTGTGCGCGCAGGATGCACCGCCCGAGCGTGGTCTTCCCACAGCCGGACTCGCCCACGAGCCCGAGCGTCTCGCCCTGCCGGACGACCAGATCGACGTCGTCCACAGCGTGCACGGTCGACCGGCTCCGATGGCCGAACAGCCCGGAGCCGCTGGTGAATCGCATCGACAGCCCCTCGACCCGAAGGATCTCCTCAGCCGGCATCGGCGACCGCCTCCTGGTGGTCGAGATCGTGTCCGTCGCGGATGCTCTCGGCGGTCGGGTAATGAATGCAGCGGACCTCGCGCTGTCCGTCGCTCACCAGTTCCGGGTTCACCGTGTCGCAGACACCCGGTACGACGTGGTCGCAGCGGGTCCGGTAGGGGCAGCCGCTCGGTCGTTGCTGCGGATGCGGGACCTGTCCGCGGATTGTCGGCAATCGACGACGGGCCCGCCGCTCGATCCGCGGGACCGACCGCAGCAGCGCCCGCGTGTACGGGTGCCGCGGGTCGTGGAACAGCGAGTCCACGTCGCACTCCTCGACCACGTTGCCGAGGTACATCACCGCGACCCGGTCCGCGAGCTCCGCGACCACACCCAGGTCGTGCGTGATGAACAGGATCGCCATCCCGCGCTCCTCCTGGAGAGTGCGCAGCAGCCGCAGGATCTGGGCCTGTGTGGTGACGTCGAGCGCCGTCGTCGGCTCGTCCGCGACGAGCAGTTGTGGACGGCAAGCAAGCGCCATCGCGATCATCGCGCGCTGCCGCATACCCCCGGACAGCTGGAACGAGTACGCGTCGATCCGGCGCTCGGGTTGCGGGATGCCGACACTGCGCAGTTCCGCGATCGCCCGCTCGCGCGCCTCCGACTTGCCGAGCTGCTCGTGCAGCCGCAGGGTCTCGATCAGCTGCTGCCCGATCGTATGCACCGGGCTGAGCGCGACCATCGGCTCCTGGAACACCATGCCGATCTCCTTGCCGCGGATCCGGCGCAGCTCCGGCCCACCCGGGTCCAGCGCGGCGAGGTCCACGACCGACCCGCCGTCCGTACCGCCCGAACGGAACCTGATGCTGCCGGCAACGATCCGCCCGGGCGGCTCCACCAGCTGCAGGATCGACCGGGCGGTGACGCTCTTCCCGCACCCGGACTCGCCGACGATGCACACGGTGCTGCCCGGCTCGACCCGCAGACTGACCTCGTCGACGGCCCGCACCAGACCGTCGGCGGTGTCGAAATGCGTGCTGAGCTTCTCGATCTCCAGCAGCGGCTCGGTCACAGGCCTCCTCAGGATCATGGTTCGCGTCATGATTCGTACGGGTCGGCGGCGTCCCGGAGGCCGTCGCCGACGAAGTTGAGGGCCATCACCGCGATCACCACCGCGGCTCCGGAGGCCAGCAGCCACGGCGCCGCGGTCAGTACCCGGATGCTCTGCGCGCCGCTGAGCAGCACGCCCCAGCTCACCACCGGCGGCTGCAGGCCCAGCCCGAGGAACGACAGGGCGGTCTCGCCGAGGATCATCCCCGGCACGGCGAGCGTCAGCGACGCGATGATGTGGCTGGTGAACGCCGGCAGCATGTGCCGGCCGATCACTCGATGCCAGCGTGCGCCGTCGAGTTCCGCGGCCAGTACGAAGTCCTCGCCGCGGATCTGCAGGAACCTGCTGCGGATCACCCGCGCCAGGCCGGTCCAGCCGATCAGCGACAGGATCAGGGTGATCGCGAAGTACGTCTTCAGCGCACCCCACCCCGGCGGTACGGCAGCGGCGAGCCCGAGCCAGAGCGGCAGCGTCGGGATCGACATGAAGAACTCGATCACGCGTTGCACGATGCCGTCGGTGAGACCACCGAAGTACCCGGAGACGCCGCCGAGCAGCAGGCCGAGGACGAGCGCCGCGAGCACGCCGATCAGGCCGACCGACATGGAGATCCGCGTACCGTAGATGACCCGCGAGAGGTTGTCGCGGCCCTGGTCGTCGGTCCCGAGCAGGTGGAACGGCGCACCCGGCTGACTCGGTCCGACAAGGTGCCGGTCGGACGGGATCAGCCCCCACAACTTGTAGTGATCACCCTTCGCGAACAGGCGCACGCCGTAGCGCCGGGACCTGTCCGTGGTGTAGTCGCGGAGCAGCGTCTCCGGATTGGGCGTGCCCTTGTAACCGTTGACGAACACGTGCGGACTCGACGTCAGCGAGATCTTCACCAGTTGCGGCGGTGCGTACGCGCGATCAGCCGCGTACGTCTCCTGGGTCTGTGGCGCGAGGAACTCGCAGAACGCCGCCGTGAAGTAGATCAGGCCGACGATCCACAGCGACACGACAGCGAGCTTGTTGCGTTTGAAACGGCGCCAGATCAGGGTGCGCTGGGACGCCAGCGCGAGGGTTGGTTCCTCCGCGACGGCGGTCACTTGCTGCTCCCGACGTACCCGATCCGGACGCGGGCGTCGACGGCGGCGAGCAGCAGGTCGGAGATCAGCGTGCCGATCACCGTCAGCACGCAGGCGATCAGGATGATGCCGCCGGCAAGGTACATGTCCTGGCTCTTCAGCGCGTTCAGCAACAGCGGACCGGTGGTCTCCAGGCCGAGGACGCTGGCGACCAGTACCTCGCCGTCGAACAGCGCCGGGATCGTCCAGCCGATGGTCGCGATGAACGGGTTGAGCGCGACGCGGGTCGGGTAGCGCATCAGCAGCGTGCGCTCCGGCAGCCCACGCGCGCGGGCCGCGGTGACGTACGGCTTGTGCAACTCGTCGAGCAGGTTGGCCCGCAGTACGCGGATCGTGCCCGCGATGCCACCGGACGCCAGCACGAGCACCGGCAGCCACAGATGGTTGAGTACGTCGAGAAGCTTCCCGAGGTTCCACACCGCACCCTCGAACTCCGGCGACATGAGCCCCGACAACGTCTGCCCGAACAGCTTGAACTCCAGGTACACGACGGTGAGCGCGATCAGGAAGCCGGGAACCGCCAGGCCGAGGAACGTCAGCGCGGTGATCACGTAGTCGAGCTTCGAGTAGCGCCGCGCGGCGGAGTAGATCCCCGCCACCAGCGCCACCGTCCATCCGATCAGCCAGGTCGCGAGCCCGAGGCCCATGGTGAGCGGCAGCCGCTCGCCGAGCAGCGTCGCGACCGGTTTGTTGTACTGGAACGACTGGCCGAAGTCACCGTGCAGCACGATGTTCGACATCCACTTCAGATACTGCTCGAACGGTGACTTGTCGAGCGCGTACTGCGCCTTCAAGGCCGCCAACTGGTCGGCGCCGACCGTCTGCCCCTGCTGCTGCAGCTTGGCGACCACGGTGGTGAGGAAGTCGCCGGGCGGCAGTTGGATGATCAGGAACGACACGAGCGAGATCAGCAGGACGGTGGGCAGCATCGCCAGCAGGCGACGGAGCAGGTAGCCGGCCATGAGATCCCTTCAGGAGTGCTTCTCCGGGTTGTCGAAGTACATCTGCTCGGGTGCCGAGGCGTTCTCGTAGTGGGTGCGGAAGCTGGCGATCGCGTCCGGGCGGACGTTCTTCAGGTCACCGGCCGAGATCAGCGGCTGGAACGGTGTACCGACGGTGCCGATGATCCAGACGTTCTGGTCGTGCAGCCGCAGGATCTGGTGCCCGAGGTCCATTCGCTTGGCGTCGTCGGCGGTGATCACGAGCTCGTCGTACAGCGTCTGCAGCTTGCGGATGTCGCCGGTCGGCTCGAGCGCGAACTTGTCCTTGTGGTTGCCGTACCAGTTGCCGTACTTCGGCGCCCAGTACGTCAGGCCGTTCGTCGGGATGTACCAGAGCGAGTCGATGTCCCACAGGATCGTGGCCGGTGGGTACGCGACCAGGTCGTAGTCGCCGTGCGGGATCTCCTCGTACCAGAGCTCCGGCGTCATCGGCTTGGCGACCAGGTCGATGCCGACCGCCTTCCAGTACCGCTTGGCGTACTCCAGCACGCTGATCGCGTCGATGCCGACGCCGACCTCGAAGCACCGGCCGACGAGCTGCAGCTTCTTGCCGTCCGGACGCAGCCGCATCCCGTCCGGGCCGCGCTTGGTCAGGCCCGCGGCGTCGAGACGTTTGTTGGCCTCGCCCACGTCGTACTCGATGAAGCGCTGTCCCATGCCCTGCTCCCAGTACTCGTCCTCGGGCTGGGCACAGGGATGCCGGACGAAACCCTGGCCGGCGAACAGCGCGTCGTTCATCTCCTTGCGGTTGATCGCGTGCGACAGGCCGGCGCGGAAGTCGATCTTCTGGAAGAGTTCGCGCAGCACCGGGTCCGGGTGGCTCTGGTTCAGGTTGATCGAGGTGTTCGGCTCGGCCACCCAGCGGTTCACCTTGTAGCCCTTGGACTCCTGGTTCTTGATCAGCAACGGGAGCTGTTCGGCCTGGATGTCGGTGACCTGCAGGTCCAGCTGGCCGTTCGCTGCGCGCAGGCCGAGCGTCTCCGAGGGCATCACCGTGTACTGCTGGCTGTCGATGTACGGCAGTTGCCGGCCCTGCTCGTCGACCTTCCAGTAGTACGGGTTCCGCTCCAGGCGGGCGGTCACGCCTGAGCCCTGCAGCGGCGCGACCAGCTTCCACGGGCCGAGCACCGGGATGTCGGCGTTCTTCCAGATGTCCCGCCGGTTCTTGAAGAAGTCGGCCCAGGACGGCGCCGGGTACTTCTTCATCGCGGCCTGCAACTGCGCCGGCGTCGCGAAGTCCTTGTGGAACTGCTTCAGGTAGTGCGCCGGCAGCAGCAGCGCGGACGACGAGCCGAAGCCGGTCAGCCCGATGAAGCACAAGTACTTCAGCAGCAGGCCGTGCGGTACCTCGAACTCCATCCGCAACGTACGGTCGTCGACCTTCACGAACTTGCCGGGCTTCCCGCCCGGGCTCAGCCAGCCGGGGAAGACCGGGTTCAGCTCCTTGTTCAGGAACTCCTTCTCGTAGGCGAACATCAGGTCGTCGGTGGTGAACGGCTTCCCGTCGGACCACTTCAGGCCCTCGCGCAGGTGGAAGACGTAGACCTTGCCGTCCTCCTGGATCTCCCACTTCTCGGCGAGCCCGGGTCCGACCTTGGCGGGCGTCGTCGGCGTCCACTCGAGCAGGCCGGCGAACTCGACGTACTGGTTCTGGGTGGCGTTCCGGTCGATCTGGCCGCGCTGCAGCACGCCGCCGTACTTGCCGGCGCTCTGGATCGGCTTGATCACCATCGGGGTCTTCGGCAGCCGCTGGTCCAGCGGCGGGAGCTTGCCGTCCTTGACCAGCTTGGTCAGCACCGGCGACTCCTTGGCGCCGGCGTCGGCTGCGGCCGAACCGGTGGACTTCTTGGCGTCGGTGGAGAAGAACGAACAGCCGGCCGCGGTGGTGGACACAGCTGTCGCGGACAGCGAGAGCCCGGAGATCCGGAGGAACGTCCGGCGGCTCAGAGGATCGGACATGGCGGCTACCTCCACGCGGAGCACTCTCTTTCCCGGACAGTGACACGAAACGATGCATACTTCAAGATCTGAGATGCATTTTCGTGATTCCGTATATACCTCTATTCGAAGACAGCTTCCGGCCCGGGCGCTACACTCCGATCATGGTGAGTGAGACAGCGGGGGACCGGTCGCCGTCGCCGGCGGTCGCGCGGGCGCTGACCGTCCTGGAGACGCTGGTCGAGTCCGACGAGGAGCTCACGCTCACGGCGCTGGCGAAGAAGGCGAAGATCCCGCTCGCGACCTGTGCCTCGATCGTCTACACGCTGGAGCAGCGCGACTACGCCACCCGGCGGGTGGTGGGGCGCAGTCATTTCTGGCGGCCGACCCTGCGGTTGTACGGGCTGGCCACGCAGCTGATCCGCAAGGTCGACCTGTCCTCGGTCGCCGCCCGGGAGATGCGCGAGCTGGCCGACCGGCTCGGGATGCCGGTGCACATCGGCGTCCTCACCGGGTCTTCGGTGGTCTACGTCGCGAAGGCGGCGATGCCCGGGTTCATCCAGTTCGACACGTACCCGGGCAAGGTCTCGCACTTCAACCTGACCGCGCTCGGCCGGGCGATCGCGGCGTACCTGCCCGAGGACGAGCTGAAGCCGCTGCTCACCCGGCTCGAGCCCGGGTACGGGCCGAAGGCGAAGCCGGCCGACGAGGCGAGCTTCCGGGCCGAGCTGGCCCGGGTCGCGAAGCAGGGATTCGCGGTCGAGGACCAGGAGGAGCAGGCCGACATCGCCTGCGTCGCAGCGCCGTTCTTCACCGCCGGCGGTCAGGTCACCGGCGCCGTCGGTGTCACCTCGTTCGCGCGCGATCTCACCCGGGACAAGCGCAAGCAGGCGCAGGCCGGTCTGGTGCAGCTTGCCGCGACGATCTCCGAACGGCTCGGCGCAACGGAACTCTGAGGCTTGCCGCCGGTACCCGGGCGACTTAGGCTTTTCTGAGATAGCGGAAGTGTTTTCGAAATCTCGAAAATCCTGAGGAGTGGTTCCGATGGCCACGCACGGTCCGTATCCCCTGCCCGCCGGCGGCATCAAGGCCACCCTGACCGGTGGCAACACGGTCGGCGCCGCCCTCCGCGAGCGCCAGCCACGCGCGGACGGGTACCGGCACCTGGACACGCCGGCCCTGATCCGCCGGCTGCTCGACCTGAACGCGAACACCTACCTGTACTGCATCTGGGACTCCGCCACCGACTTCGACGACCTGCGTAACGAGTTCCTGCCCGCCGCCGCGGCGTACGGGATCGACGTGATTCCGTACATCGTGCCGCCGACCGAGACCTCCGAGCACGGCCGCGCGTCCCGTCCGTACCGGCTGGACTACGTCGGCTGGGCGACCGCGTTCGCCGAGCTCGCGGTCAAGTACCCGAACTTCCGCGCCTGGGCGATCGACGACTTCGAGTGCGGCGACAACGCGAAGCTGTTCACGCCCGAGTACATGCGGGAGTTTCTGGACGCGGCCGCCGCGATCGCGCCCGACCTGCGGTTCTACACCTGCGCGTACTTCGGGATGGCGACCAGCCCGGAGTTCCTCGACAAGTACGCCGAGTTCGTGGACGGGATCATCTACCCGTTCCTCGACGGCCACCACGAGAACACGACGGTCGCGTCGTCGCTCGGCGCGTGCCTGGACGAGATCCTCGAGCTCACCGATCCGCGCGGGCTGGAGCTGATCCCGCTGCTCTACACCGGCCGCTTCCTCGACGCACCGCTGCACGCGACCCCGCAGTACTGCACCGAGACGCTGACCACGACCGCGGAGTACGTCGCCGCGGGCCGGATCCCGGGCGTGATCTCGTACGGCACACAGCTCGACGACGGTCCGACGCCGTCCGCCGACAACAAGGCGCTGTACGGCGACGGGCGGCTCGCGCTGATCAACTCGCGATCCCGTGCGGCCACCGGTACCACGGCGTCCGCCACGCAGCGGGTCCCGGTCGATCCGCGGCTACCGCGGTACGAGGTGTCGTTCTGGTACCACCGCTGGTTCCTCGCGCCGGGGATCGAGCCCGGGCGGTACCAGCTGGAGATGCTGATCGACAGTACGGTCGTGTGGACCATGGATCTGCACGAGCAGCGCTGGCCTGTGTGGACCAATGGTGACGGCATGGAGGGGCCGGTGGATGTCACGCAGTACGTTGCCGGACGCAACTTCGTGGACCTGACGTTCCGGTTGCACGTACTGAAGGAGACGGCGGGGCAGTACATCGACGTCGGGGTGGACCACGTCGAGTCCATCGGGCTCGGCATCCGCAACGGCGGCTTCGAGGAGAACAGCGACTGGATCCTTCAGAGCAGTGGTCCACTCCTCTCGGTCTACGACCATTACCTCCGGGACCGTCCGGCGCGTATCTTCGCGGCCATCGCGCGCGCCTATCAAGGAGGCTGAGCATGGCAGAACACCTGAAGACGGGGTGGCCGCAGCAGGTCGAGCGGCAGCAGGACGTGATCGACACCGTCAGCCGGATCCTGTCCGAGGTCGAGCGTGAGGGCGGTCCGGCGATCCGCCGCTGGTCGGCGCAGCTCGACAAGTGGGATCCGGACTCGTTCGTGGTCCCGGCCGCGGACATCGCGGCGGCGGCGAAGGCCGTCGACGACGAGTTGGCCGCGCACCTGGAGTTCGCCCACAGCCAGGTCCAGCAGTTCGCCGAGGCCCAGCGCGGCACGCTGACGGACCTCGAGCTGGAGACCATGCCGGGCGTCGTCCTTGGTCATCGGCACGTCCCGGTCGCGAAGGTCGGCTCGTACTCACCCGGCGGGCGGTACCCGCTCATCGCGTCCTCCATCATGACCGTGACCGTGCCGAAGGTCGCGGGCGTCGACACCGTCGTCGCGGCCGCCCCGCCGCGGGACGCCGCCGGCATCTACGGTCCGCAGCTGTACACGATGGACCTCGCGGGTGCGGACGTGATCTTGTGTCTTGGCGGCGTACAGGCCTTTGCGGCCCTTGCCTTCGGCATCGAAGACGTACCGCCGGTGGACCTGGTGGTCGGGGCGGGCAACGCGTACGTCGCGGAGGCCAAGCGGCAGCTGTTCGGCACCGTGGGCATCGACCTGCTCGCCGGGCCGACCGAGGTCGCGGTGATCGCCGACGAGACCGCCGACGCACGCCTGGTCGCGGCCGACCTGCTCGGGCAGGCCGAGCACGGACCGAACAGCCCGGCGCTGCTCGTCACCACCTCCCGCGACTTCGGTACGGCGGTGATTGCCGAGGTCGACCGCTGGCTCGCAGGGGAGTGGCCGACCGTCGAGGTCGCCGGTGCGGCCTGGCGCGAACATGGAACCGTTGTGGTCTGCGAGTCACGCGAGGAGGCGGTGCAGGTGTCGGATGCGTACGCACCGGAGCACCTCGAGATCCAGACCGCCGACGACGACTGGTACGCGGCGAACCTGCGGAACTACGGCTCGTTGTTCATCGGACCGGAGGCGACCGTCGCGTTCTCCGACAAGTCGATCGGCACCAACCACGTCCTCCCGACCGGCCGGGCCGGCCGCTACACGGGCGGTCTGTGGGTCGGCAAGTTCCTCAAGACCGTCACGTACCAGCGCCTGACCGCCGACGGCGCCCGAACCATCGCTCCCTCGACCGCCGCCATCGCCGACGCCGAACTGATGCACGGCCACGCCCTGACCGCCCGCCTCCGCAACCCCTGACCCTCAAACCTCAGCCTAGCTGTGGGAGCAGGTCGGCGAACTCGGTCAGGAGGCGGTCGACCATCCGGACTTCTTCGGCGTCGAGGCGGTGGGCGGGTTCGCGGCAGTAGGCGCTCGCGAACAGACCCCGGCGGACCGAGATCAGCTTCTCGGCGGCGATGATGCGCTCGGTGTCGAGCATCCAGTACGAGATGTACGGCAGCAGCCGGCGGTGCAGGTCGACGCCGTCCTCACCGTCACCAGTGGTGAGGCGGCGCCAGATCTCGACGTACAGCTCGGTCAGCGAGCAGCCCGGCTGGGTCCCGACCGCGCCACGGCGGATCGCGTCCGGGAGCTGGACGCCGGCGTACCCCTCGACCGCGGCGAGCGGCGGGGTCCCTTCCGCGAGCTCGGCGATCAGCGGGCCGGGCGGGCTCGACTCCACCTTCACCAGCCGGAGGTTCGGGTGCTCGGCTGCGATCGCGCGCAGCAGGTCGGCATCCAGGCTGGTGCCGGTCTCGGTGGGCGCGTACTGCAGCACCATCGGCACCGGGTCGATCGTCGTCAGCACAGTACGGACGTGCTGCTCCAGCGATCCGCGCGACGGCGAGAGGAAATGCGGTGGCAGCAGGTTGATCAGGTCGGCGCCGGACTCGACCGACTCTTGCGCGCGACGGGCCGCCAGTTGCGTCGCGTGATCCTGTACGGCGATCACCGCGGCGACGTCCTCCCGCGTACGGGTCTGCGCCAGCAGGATCTCGGTCAGCCGCCGGCGCTCGTCCTCGGACAGCTTGTGGAACTCGGACGCGAAGCCGGGGAACATCACGCTCGTGACGCCGGTCCCCAGCACGTACCGTACGACCCGGCCGAAGCCGTCGTAGTCCACCTCGCCCTCGGCCGTGAACGGTACCTCCAGGACCGGCGACACGCCGCGGACCAGTAGCGACGCATCGGTAGGCCGTTCGGCCCCGAGCTCGGTGGTGACCATGTCTGCCTCCCGTTGTGTGGTCACGGTTGCCCCTCCGGCCGGTGCAGCAGCCGGGCGAGATTGCCGCCGAACACCGCGGACTTCTGCTCCGCGCCGACCGGCCAGTCGCGGATCCGGTCCACCTCGGCGAGCGGCACGGTGTACGGCGAATCGGTCGAGAACACCAGCCGCCCGGCGCCGATCCCCGGTTCGGCGAGGAATCCGGTCAGGACGGTGTCCCACGGGGCGTACGACGTGTCGCCGTACAGGTTCGGTGCGTGCAGCAGCGCGGGGATCGCGTCGATCCAGAAGTCGGTCGCGCCGCTCTTACCCATCACGACCGGGAGTTCGGGGCGCCGACGGGCGAGGCTCGCGAGCGGTAGCGGGAGCGCGGTGGCGGGCGTACCGGTGCGGACGTACACGAACCAGCCGGCGGCCGCGGCGAAGTCGAGCAGCGGATCGAGCAGGCCGTCGAGGAGGTCGAAACCTTGCAGCACCGAGTCCACGGCGAGCGCGACGGCGCCGGCGTCGCGGGCCCGGTCGAGTTCGTCGAGGGCCGCGCGGCCGCGCCACGGGTTCGCCACCGCGTAGGCGAGCAGGCGGCCGCCGGAGTCCTGAGCGGCCGTGGCCGTCGCCTCGTTGCCCTCGCGGTTGTCGTAGGCGATGCAGCGTTCGGGCGGCGCGACGACCGCCTGATCGATGCCGAGGGCATCCATCGTGGCCAGCAGGTCGGCGGGCTTGAGGCTCGCCTCGCGGTTGTCGCCGATCCGGACGTGGGCGTCGATGATCATGCAGGCACCTCCAGGCCGAGGGCGCCGAGCGCGTCCGCGTGCACGATTTGGTCGACAATCTCGTCCGGGACCCGCGGGAACTTCGTCCCTTCGAGCATGTCGTTGACAGTCTGCAATCCGGCAATCGCCTCACCGGTGTTCGCGATCGGATAGTCCGAGCCGAGCAGCAGCTTCCCGGTCGCGCCCCACTCGACCGCATTGATCAGCGATTGGTACAGCACCCACGGGCGGAGGTAGATCGACGACACGTCGGCGTACACGTGCGGGTGCTTGCGGATCGTCACGACCGTCTCCCGGCTCCACGGGTGGCCCATGTGCGCCATCACGATCCGCAGCTCGGGGTACCGCAGGGCGATCTCGTCGGTGACCAGGGGATAGGTGTAGCGCAGCGGCGCGTGCCGCATCGGCGAGGCGCCGGAGTGGAACAGGATCGGCAGGCCGTGGCGCTGGCAGTAGTCGTAGAAGGCGAGGGCCGGCTCACCAAGGGGGTCGAAGTTCTGGTAGTTCGGGCCGAGCTTCACGCCGACCAGGCCGAGCTCGCGGCAGCGGTCGGCCTCCTCGAGCGCCCCGGGCACGGTGGGATTCACCGACATGAACCCGATCCGCTTGGCCGGGTTGTCCTTCACGAACTCGGCCGTGGCGTCGTTGCAGCGCTCCGGCGGGTACGGCAGGCCGGTCAGCTCCAGCGGATTGTCGACAGCAATATTGAAGACAATCGACACGTCGGCCGCCGCCATCGCGGTGTCGAAGTCGGCCCAGGAGTTGGCGGTCTCCACCGGGCGATCGTTGCGCCAGTTCGTGTAGACCTGACGCTCGTCGTCAGGGACGGCGTCGCGGTGCGTCGGTGTGTGCGCGTGAACGTCGACGATCATCGGAACTCCCGCAGCAGGTCGTCTCGCAAGGTCACTCCCAGGCCGGCGCCGCCGGTCAACCGGACGTGCTGTCCGTCGCTGTCCAGCGGCTTCGCCAGCACGTCCTCGGTGTAGTAATGCGCACCGATGATGTCGCTCGGGTACACCGACAACCGCGGCACCGCGGCCGCCACGTGCAGTTGCGCCGCGGCGCCGATGCCGAGCTCACCGTTCGATCCGATCAGTACGTCGATCCCGTGGGCAGCAGCTAGCTGCCCCATCCGCACAGCACGTCCCGGCCCGGCGCTCTTTCCGACATACAGGCTGACGACGTCGGCCGCCTGGGCGTCGATCACCGTGAGCAGGTCCTGCACGTCGAACACCGATTCGTCGGCGATGACGGGCAGCCCGAGCTGCCGGACCTCGCGTGCCCCCCGGGCATCGCGGGGCTCGAGCGGCTGCTCCAGGAAGGCCACGCCGGCCGCCTTCAGCTCGGGCACCGCGCCGAGTGCCTCGGCGCGGGTCCACCCACCGTTCGCATCGGTGCCGAGGAAGGCGTCACCGGCCAGCTCCCGCGCCCGGCGGACCCGACGGAGATCGGCCTCGACGCCCAGACCGACCTTCACCTTGAACGCGCCGAACCCGGCGGCGGTCGCGGCGCGGTAGGCGCGCTCGAGCTCCGCGTCGTTGCCGGACAACGAGAGTTTGATCGGGATCTGGTGCCGGTACGGACCGCCGAGCGCGACGGCCAGCGGTACATCGAGTGTGCGGGCGAACGCGTCCCACAACGCGATCGAGACGCCGGCCTTCGTGAACGGATTGCCCTGCAACACCTTGTCCATCAGGTCTTCCGCCGCGCCGACCGGCGTCAGCGGCGTGCCGACGAGTGCGGGGGAGAGCACGGTCCGAATGAAGTGATCCGCCGACGTACCGTCCTCGCCGGACCAGATCGGGGTCGCACTGACCTCGCCGTACCCCTCGACGCCGTCGCTGGTGATGACACGGACGAGCAGAAAGTCCGAGCGATCGTGCGGCCCGCGAGCACCGCGCACGAGCAGCTCCGGCGCCGCGAGCAGACTGACTCGCGCAGTCTGAAGAGCCGCGACGGTCGCCCCCACGCGACTGCCGTCGGGGTGGGAGGCCGTCACGCGGGCTCCAGGAGCCGGCGCGGATTGTCGACGAGCATCGCCTGCCGCTGGGCGTCGGTAATGCCCCAGCCGTCGATCTCCTTGACCCGGGCGACCGCGTAGTCCTGGCTGGCCTTGTCGGACAGGCCGGCATCGGTCCCGAAGATCACCTTGTGCGGCGGCGCCTCCTGCAGGATGCGGCGCGCAGCATACGGCGGCGTACCGCAGATGCACAGGTACAGGTTCTCCGTCTCCTGCGTCATGACGAGGGCCTCCCGCCAAAGGTCGTGCAGGCCGCCGTGGCCGAGCACCACCCGCAGCTTCGGATGCCGACGGGCCAGCGCCGCGATCTGCCCAGCTGTCGAGTACGGCGGCGTACCGTCGTGGCTGAGCAGCACGCCACCGACGGACGTGATCACCTCGCAGATCGGGTCGAGCGACAGCTCGTGCATGCTGAAGCCCTGCAGCCACGGGTGCAGCTTCAGGCCGCGCAACCCGAGCTCGCCGACCATCCGTTCGGCCTCGTCGACAGCAGTCTTGCGGCGTACGGCCACGGTTCCGAAGCCGGTCATCCGGTCCGGGTACGCGCGGACGAACTCGGACAGCCGGTCGTTGGACTCCGGCGTCGGGTCGAACAGCCCGTCATGACTGAGGACGACGGCATGCTCGATCCCCGCCGAGTCCATGAACGCCACGAACTCGTCGGCACCGAACGGCGTCCCGCCCAGCCAGGTCGCGGTCTCCCACGCCGGAGTGTGGGTATGGAAGTCGATCACAAAGCCTCCGCGAGCTCGAGAAGGCGGTCGCCGAGCGCGGCCGCCACCTGGTCGAACCACTTCCGCCCGGTTGCCGGATCGGCCAACTCCGGCCGGTCCGTGTACCCGTCGATCCGCCGCCAGCTCTCCGCGGTGTGCAGCGCCACGTCGTCCACCACCGGACCGGTCGGCGGATCTGGCCGTTCTTTGCGTTCGGCAACGAAAGCCTCGTCCTGCGCAAGCATCAACGCCGTCTCGAACTGCCCGGCATGACCGGGAACAGGCAGCCCGGCATCCCCCATGAGTTGCCAGTAGTCGAGATGGGCGACATTCACGCCGTACCTCGTCGATGCTGCCGCAGCCGCCGCGTGACAGACCCCGATGTTCCCGCCGTGCCCGTTCACGAGGACGAGCCGTCGGCCGCCGTCGGCGTGCAGGGACCGGGCCAGGTCGAGCAGCACCGCGAGGAGCGTCTCCGGCGACAGCGAGAGCGTCCCGCCGAAGGGCAGGTGGTGATCCGAAGCACCGAACGGCACCGCAGGCGCGAGCACGATCGGCCGCGCGGAGCGTTCGTGGACCAACGCCGCGGCTTCGGCGGTGACGGCTTCGGCGAGGATCCAGTCGGTGCCGGTCGCGAGATGCGGACCGTGCTGCTCGGTGGCTCCGACCGGCAGCACGACGATTGCCTCGGGCAACAGTTCGGCCAGTTGTGCGCGATTGCTGTGGTGCCATTTCGTCAAGGTCACAAGGCCCTCCCGGCGACGAGTTCGGCGGTGCGCAGTGCGGCGATCCCGTCGGCCAGTGACGGTACGCCGGCCTTGCGTGTCCCGTCGTACAGCTCGACGAACCGTTGCACCTGAAGGTCGAAGCATCGCGTCGTGCGATCGCCCGGGAACGTGACCGCGCGGTCGCCGTCGGAGGTGCTCAACCGGAGGTCGAAGCTGAAGCCGTCCAGAGTCGCGAGCCCGCGGTCGCCGAGGAAGGTGAGTTCGCACCGGGGGAGCGCGGTGGTGAACCAGCCGAACTCGACCAACGCCTGATGGCCGCGCGGGTAGCTGAGCCGCGCGCCGACCAGGTTGGCCGCCGGAAGTTCCGGGCGGGTGGCCGCCGACCACGCATCGTTCAGGTCTTCGGGCGGTCCGCCGAGCAGATGGCTCAGCCAGTCGAACAGATGCGCGCCCTCGTGGACCACCGGGCTGCCGTGCTCGAGTGTCGTGGTGATGCGCTTGCTGTGCTCGGAATCCCGGGCGTCGTGGGCTTCGTCGTAAATGTGCGCGCGGACGAGGATCGGCGTACCGAGGGTGCCGTCCTCGATCCAGGTCTTGAGCTGCTTGATCGCCGGGTCATGGCGGTAGGTGAGACCGACCTGCACCCGCCGGCGCTGGTCGTCGTCGAGCTCGTTGTAGATGCGCGCTGCCTCGACGGACGTGGCAACCGGCTTCTCCGCGAGAACGCACAGACCGGCCTGTGCGTAGCGGACGGCAAGGTGTGGCGTGACCCAGGGCGGGGTCGCCAGGACAACGCCGTCCACAGCCTCCGCGGCGATCTCGGGACTGACCTCGATTCCCTGCTCTGCGGCGATTTCGCGGCGTTCGGGATCCGGGTCGACGCACCGCACCAGGTCGACGGACGGGTGCCGGAGCAAGGCAGGCAGGTGCGCGGACAGCCCGATCGCACCGAGCCCCACGAGCGCCACCCGCATGTGTCCGCTCCTTCAGAATACTGGAATTAGTTTCTGCTATCCGAAGCTTAAGAGGTCACGAGGACTGGTGCAATGGTTCGCCAGGGCCAGAAAGACCGGCCGGATCAGAGCGTGATCCAGTACCGGCGGGCGCGGCCCAGCCAGGTGTCGCGGACGTCTTCGAGTACGCCGCCGTTGCGCTCGATGGTCCGCGCGGACGCGATGTTGTCGTCGTCGCAGGTGATCAGTACCCGGTCGATGCCGCGCTCCCGGGCCCGGTCCAGCGCGGCGCCGAGCGCCCAGGTCGCGACGCCACGCCCGCGCGCCGACGGACGGACGCCGTACCCGATGTGACCGCCGGCTTCGAGGAGCTTGTCGTTGAGGACGTGC
>DASSDE010000370.1:0-2634 GCA_035697365.1 Kribbella sp.
CCGGCGACCACCGGTGCGTACCCGTCGACGACCTTGTCCATGATCGCGTAGAGCACCGCTTCCGCGCCGCGGCTGAGCAGCTCCGGGTCGCGTTCGACGCGGCGCCGGACGGCCGCCAGGTTGGGCGCTTCGGCATGGCGGACCGTCACCACGAAGTCCGGGCCGACGAACACGTGCACCTCGCCGAACTCGACCTCCTCGGTCGCGTCCCGGTACCGCGCGGCCTTCAGTACGACGAACAACGTGTCGCCGTACCGCTCCAGCTTCGGCCGCTGATGCGCCTCGCCGGCGTCCTCGATGGCGAGCTCGTGCAGGTCGAACTCCTGCGCCAGCGAGGCGAGCTCGCGGCGATCCGGCCGGTACAGACCGATCCAGGCCAGGCTCTGCGGGGCGTCATGGAGGGCCGAGTACGTGTCCGCCAGCGAATGCGGGGACGCGATCCGGTTGCCGTCGCAGTAGATCGCACTGTCGACGACGCTGTGCCCCTTGGGCTTGTGCGCATCGCGCGGCTGCTTGCCCTCGGGCTCGACGCCGGGCTTGGCAACGGCAGCGGCTGCGGCGTGCTTGCGGGCGGCGGCACGCAGTGACGGAGTACGGCTGAACGCACGGAAGGTGCGCAGGCGCAGGTCGGACATGAGTCCTCCAGGTGCGGTGGATCAGACGGTGATGGACGCACGTCTGCCCGACCCCACAACTGCTAGAGGAAAATCAGTCCCCCGAAGGTCGAGCGAGACCGGTATGTCTGGAGGGATCGCTGCCGGTGTTCATCAGCGCCTCACCTCCTAGGTCTCGCAAGCCTTGTTCTGACAACCACGCAAGGATAACACCAGAGTTATCGTCCCCGTCGTCCGGAACGTTACGGTTCATATTGCCCGCCTCCGGCGGGCGGGTCATGGGGCTTTTACGCCCGTCCTTCCCTCGTCGCTTCGGTCGCTTCGCTCCCTACGCTCCTCAGTCCAGGACAGGCGGCCCCATGACCGGGGCGATAACTCTGCTGGAGCTCTCAGGCCTTTGCGGGAAGGGTTGCGGGCTTGAAGGAGGGGCGGGTTGCTTCGTAGGCGGAGATCTCGTCGGCGTGCGAGAGCGTGATGCCGACGTCGTCCAGGCCGTTCAGCAGCCGGTACCGCGTGTAGTCGTCGATGTCGAACGGCGCGGAGACGTCGCCGGCCGAGATCGTCTTGTTCTCCAGGTCGACCGTGACCTTGGTGCCGGGGTCGGCCTCGATCGCGGTCCACAGCTGCTCGACGACGTCCTGCGTCACCAGGGCCGCCAGCAGGCCGGCCTTGCCGGAGTTGCCGCGGAAGATGTCGCCGAACCGCGACGACACGACGACCCGGAACCCGTAGTCGAGCAGGGCCCAGACCGCGTGCTCACGCGACGATCCGGTACCGAAGTCCGGTCCGGCGACGAGCACCGAGACACCCTCGTACTCGGGCTGGTTGAGCACGAACGAAGGGTCGTTGCGCCAGGCCGCGAACAGCCCGTCCTCGAAGCCGGTCCGGGTGACCCGCTTCAGGTACACGGCCGGGATGATCTGGTCGGTGTCGACGTTGCTGCGGCGCAGCGGTGCTGCCGTACCGATGTGCTGGGTGAAGGCGTCCATGATTCCCTTGCTCCTCAGGCGTTCGCAGGTGCGGCGACGGGCGGCAGGTCGGCCGGTGCGGCCAGCGTCCCGGTGACGGCGGTCGCGGCGGCGACCAGGGGCGACACCAGATGCGTCCGGCCGCCCTTGCCCTGACGGCCTTCGAAGTTCCGGTTCGAGGTGGAGGCGCTGCGCTCGCCCGGGGCCAGCTGGTCCGGGTTCATGCCCAGGCACATCGAGCACCCAGCGCCCCGCCACTCGGCGCCGGCGTCCAGGAAGATCGTGTGCAGGCCCTCGGCCTCGGCCTGCAGCCGGACCCGGCCGGAGCCCGGTACGACGAGCATCCGGGTGCCCTCGGCAACCTTCCGTCCGGCCAGTACGCCGGCCGCGGCGCGCAGGTCCTCGATCCGGCCGTTGGTGCAGGACCCCAGGAACACCGTGTCCACGTGGATGTCGCGCAGCGGCGTACCGGCGGTCAGACCCATGTACTCCAGGGCGCGCTCGGCGGCGACCTTGTCGTTCTCGTTGTCGAAGTCGTCCGGCGAGGGCACGGTGGCCGCCAGCGGAACGCCCTGGCCCGGGTTCGTACCCCAGGTGACGAAGGGGGTGATCTCCTCGGCCTTCAGCACGACCTCACGGTCGAACGTCGCGTCCTCGTCGGTCGCCAGGCTCTTCCAGTACTCGACGGCGGCTTCCCAGTCGAGGCCCTGCGGTGCGTGCGGCTTGTCCTGCAGGTACGCGAACGTGGTCTCGTCCGGCGCGATCATGCCGGCCTTGGCGCCCCACTCGATCGACATGTTGCAGATCGTCATCCGGGCTTCCATCGACAGTGCGCGGATCGCTTCCCCGCGGTACTCGACGATGTAGCCCTGGCCGCCGCCGGTGCCGACCTTCGCGATCAGCGCCAGCACCAGGTCCTTGGCCGAGACGCCGGCCGGCAGTACGCCGTCGACCGTGACGGCCATCGTCTTCGGACGGGCCTGCATCAGCGTCTGGGTGGCCAGTACGTGCTCGACCTCGCTCGTACCGATGCCGAAGGCAATCGCCCCGAA
>DASSDE010000371.1:0-10593 GCA_035697365.1 Kribbella sp.
GGCGGAGGCGGCGTCCAGGTAGAGGGTTGCCGAGGGGGTGCGGCGGAGGATGGTGGACGGGCAGGTCGCGTCGATCGGCAGGGTGAGGGTGTTCCGTACGGCGGCTGCCTTGCGCTGCTCCGGCGCGACGACCTGTACGGATCGGGCGCTCAGCAGGGCCGGGATCGTGAGCGAGATGGCCGTCGGCGGGACCGCGGCGATGTCCGGGAAGTGCCCTTCGCCGACCTGCTGGTGCAGCGATTCCGGGGTCAGCGTGATCGGCTTGACCCAGCGCGGGTCGTCGAAGTCCGCCTGCCCGGGTTCGTTGAACGCAAGGTGCCCGTTCTCGCCGATCCCCATACAGGTCAGGTCGATCGGCTCCGCCCGCAGCAGCGCCTCGTACCGCGCACACTCGGCCTCGACGTCGGCGGCCTCACCGTCGATGTACTCGACCCGCGCCGGTCCGAACGGCTCCGCGATCCGCTCCCGGATCCAGCGCCGGAACGACGCCGGATGAGCGGCGTCGATCCCGACGTACTCGTCCATGTGGAAGACGCTGACCTGCGCCCACGGCACATCCTGCGACGCCAGGGCCGTGACGAACGCGAGCTGCGAGTTGCCGGTCGCGATCACGACCCGGGCCGCGCCGCGCTCGGCCACCGCGTGGCGGAGGACCTCGGCAGTGTTGGCCGCGGCCGCCGCGGCCATGTCGGCGGTGGCGGCGAAGACTTCGAGGTGGAGGTCCTCGATCTGGGTGTCGGACACGGTGCGCTCCTCGGGACGGTCGACGATGTACTCTACAAACGTTTGCAGCAAACTAGCAGGTTTTGCCGCCAGTCCCAAGATGTAGTTAGCTGGCGACCCGAGGACAGGGAGGCGAGTGTGGCGAGTCAGGTCCTGGAAGGACGTACGGCCGCCGGGCGCGGAGTACGGGTGCGGTTCTCGCCGAACGGCATCGAGGAGGTCACCGACCACCCGGATGCTCCGGACGTACTGCTGATCCCCGGCCTGGTCGACATCCAGCTCAACGGCTATGGCGGCATGGACGTGAACGACGCGTCCCGGCCCGAGAGCACACTGCCCCAACTCGTGCGCGCGCTCTGGGCGCAGGGGGTGACGACTGTGGTCCCGACGATCATTTCCGCGGACGACGCGACGACCACCACGCTCGTCAGGCAGGCGGCTGCTGTCCGTGCGACGGATCCGGTCGTGGCGTACGGCGTACCAGGACTGCAGCTCGAAGGTCCGTACCTCTCGTCCGTGGAGGGCGCTCGCGGCGCGCACGACCCGGCGGTCATCCGGGATCCGGATCCGGACGAGTTCGACCGCTGGCTGGCCGCGGCCGACGGGGCGATCGCGATCATGACGCTGGCGCCGGAACGCGCCGGCGCGATCGAGCTCACCCGGCACCTGGTGGCGCGCGGCGTCCTGCCGTCGGTCGGGCATTCGATGGCGACCGCCGCCGACATCCACGCGTTCGCGGCGGCCGGTGGACGGTTGTCGACGCATCTGGGCAACGGGCTGCCGGCCCAGGTGGACCGGCACCACAATCCGATCTGGGCGCAGCTGACCGAGGACGCCCTGACCGCCGGATTGATTGCCGACGGCCACCATCTGCCGGCCGACACCTTCCAGGCGCTGGTCCGGGCGAAGGGTTCGGAACGCTGCGTCCTGACCAGCGACGCGGCCGCACTGGCCGGGTGCGCGCCGGGCGACTACCAGACCGCGGTCGGCGGCGCGGTCACCGTCGCCGAGGACGGCAGCCTTCGCCTGCAAGGGACGCCGTACCTCGCCGGCAGCGGCGCCTCCCTGCTCGACTGCCTCCGCTGGGCGGCTCAACAAATACCACTCGAAACCGCCGTCACCATGGCCACGCGAACGCCCGCCGAGCTCCTCGGCCTCCACGACCGCGGCCGCCTCGAACCAGGCACCCGGGCCGACCTACTCGAACTCACCCGCACCCCGACCGGCGGCATCGGCACCCTCACCACCGTCGTGGTCAACGGCTCAATCGTCAGCCAGTAACTTCCGCAGCCGCTCGGCGATCGCTGGTGAGGTACCAGGAGCCAGCAGTTGGAGCAGGTTCTCGGCCCGCGCCCAGGCTGCGCGGGCGGACGGGAGGTCCCCGGCTCTGCGGTGCGCCACACCGAGATCGGCCAGTACGTCGATCGCCTGGACATACATCCGGGCCCGCAACGCCACCGCCGCCGCACGTTCGAGATAGGGCACCGCGGGCTGGAGGTTCCCGAGTTGGCTGTGTGCCTCCCCCAACGCGTTCAGCGAGACCATCGTCTGCTCCGCGTTACCGGCCTCCTCGTTGATCGCGAGTGCTTCGCCGGCAGCCTCGAGCGCCTCGTCCAGCATTCCCGTCCGCACATAGGTGACGGCGAGAGCGTTGAGGGTAGCCCCGAGCGAGTCCCGGTCGCCGCGCTCGCGGCACATCGCCACGGTCTGAAGATTCAGTTCGATCGCGGTGTCGTAGTCGCCCTGGCGCTCCTTCAAGGTGGCGAGGTTCGTCCGGGCCATCGCCTCGCCCTCGGCATCGCCGATCCGCACGCCGATCTTCAGCGCCGCGGTCAGCTGCTCGTCGGAGCCGGCCAGGTCGCGTACCGAGGCGAGCGTGCCGGCCAACTGGTTCCGTGCGACGACCTCGACCTCGGGCAGTACGGCTTCCTGCGCCGCGGCGATCGCGATGCGCTGCACGGTCGACGCGTCGTCGACGGCACCGCGGGACTGCAGATCGGTCCACAGCTGGACGGCGAGGTACGCGGCCGGGCGCGGATGTCCGTTCGCGTACGCCATCCGGACGGCGGAGGTGAGGAACCTGCCCTCCGAAGCGAACCAGTCGGCGGCTGCCGCTGCATCCGCGAACTCCAGCGGCTCCACCCCGTCCAGTCGCTCCGGCTGGAACCGAGGGCTTTCACCGCTCGCACGCCGTGCGGCGACGGCGGTTTGGAGGTACCAGTCGAGGAGGCGTTCTTCGGCGGACCGGCGTTCGGCGGCGGGGACGGCGTCCGCGACCAGCTCGGCGGCGTACGCGCGCAGCAGATCGTGGAGCCGGAACACACCCGCCGACTCCTCGACCAGGTGTACGTCGACGAGCCGGCGCAGGAGCCTCCGCGCGGCAGCAACCGGCGTACCGGAGAGGGCCGCGGCGACGCCCGAGCTGAACAAGGGCGACGGGCAGAGACCGAGCAACTGGAACAGCCGGCGGGACGGTTCGTCGAGGGCGTCGACCGACCAGGAAACGACGGTCCGAAGGTCACTCGACGCGTCGCCGAGCTCGAGCAGATCGAGGCGGTTCGACAACTCCTCCAGCTCCTGGACGACGGTGCGCAGCTCGCCGACGCCGCGCTGCTGAACGTGGTCGGCTGCGACCGCGAGCGCGAGCGGCAGGTGATTGCACCGCTCCGCGAGCAGGTCCAGCAACGCGTCGTCGTACACCTCGGCCCGCAACCGATCGCGCAACAACCGGCGCGCAGCCGCCGCCGTCAACTGCGGGACCGGGACCGAACCGGCGGCTTCACGAGCCGACAGCCCACGCAACCGGCTCCGGCTGGTCACCACCACGACCGAATCGCCGCCGGGCAGCAGCGGACGGACCTGCTCCTCGGTACGGGCGTTGTCCAGGATCACCAGCACCCGCCGCCCCGCCAGAGTCGACCGGAGCAGCGCCGCCCGCGCGTCCAGCCCCGCTGGAGCCGGCTGCCCCAACCCGCCGAGCAGGATCTCCAGCGCGGTCGCGGAATCCATCGGCTCGCCCGGCCCGTACCCGTGCAGATCGACGAACAGCTCACCGTCCGGGAACTGCTCCGCGACCCGATGCCCCCAGTGCACCGCCGTGGCGGTCTTGCCCACGCCGCCTTCGCCGTGCAGTACGACGGCGCGCACCGGTTCCTGGTCCGCGAGTACGGCATCGAGCCCCGCCAGGACCTCGTCCCGCCCGACGAACCCAGGCACGTCGCGCGGCAGCTGATGCGGCTCCACAACCGACGCCACCGCCGGCCGCTCAGCCGCGAGCAGCCGCTCGAACAGGGTGCGCAGCTCCACGCCCGGCTCGACGCCGAGCTCGTCCGCGATCCGCGCCCGGACGACCCCGTACACGTCGATGGCCTCCGCCGGCCGGCCCGCCGCGTCGAGCGACGTCAGCAGACTGACCCAGAGCGACTCACGGAGCGGATGGCTCGCGGTCAGCTCGAACAGCTCGGGCAGGGACTCGGCCGCGTGGCCGTCCGCCACGCGCAGCTCCGCGCGCCGCTCGATCGCGGACAGGTACAGCTCGATCAGCCGAGGGCGTTCGTGCCGGTTCAGCCAGTCGCAGAACCCGGTCCCGAACGGCTCCCCGCCCCACAGCGCGAGCGCCTCCGCCACGGCCGTACGGTCCGCGCCCCTGGTCAGCAGCCCGGCGAAGGTTGCCGCGTCGACCTGCTCCGGCGGCAGGTTCAGGTAGTAGCCGTAGTCGGTGGTCCCGATCGTGTCGGCGCCGAGCGCGACCCGCAGCCGCCGGACGGCGACGTGCAGGCTGCCCTTCGTGTCGGCCGGTGCCTCCGCGCCCCAGCACCGCTCGATCAGGACGCCCGTCTCCACCGCCTGGCCCGGTGAGAGCGCGAGCACGGCGAGCAGGTTCCGCACCCGGCTGCCGCCGAGTTGCACCGGCCCGGCGTCCGTCAGTACCTCGAACGCCCCCAGCATCCGGATCCGCAGCACCCGCGCCTCCCCTGTCCCCAGCACCCTAGCCGCCGTACAGGTTAATTGCTCCCAGCAACAGTCAAGTATTCAGCCGCCTGCAACTAGCTGCAGGCGGCTCCAGCAGCGCTTGCCGGTGGACCGGATGATCCCGTATAAGCCTTACATGACGGCGATCCGGCTCGACGCGGTGTCCAAGGTGTTCGACGGCGAACACCTGGCCGTGGACGAGTTGTCGCTGGAGATCGGCGACGGCGAGTTCATGGTGCTGCTCGGCCCGTCGGGCTGCGGCAAGACCACGCTGCTGCGGATGATCGCCGGACTCGAGCGGGTGACCGGCGGCGAGGTCTGGTTCGGCCGGACGAACGGGACCCAGCTGGCGCCCCGGGACCGCGGCGTGGCGATGGTCTTCCAGACCGGCGCGCTGTACCCGAACCGGACCGTCCAGGAGAACATCATGTTCCCGCTGCAGGTCGCCGGGCAGGACGACGCGCAGGCCGGGACGACAGCGGTCGGACTGGCGCAGATCCTCAGCATCGAGTCGGTCCTCGACCGGATGCCGCGGACGCTGTCCGGCGGTCAGCGGCAGCGGGTCGCGATCGGCCGGGCGCTGGTCCGGCGGCCGGAGGTGTTCCTGCTGGACGAGCCGCTGTCGAACCTGGACGCCACGATGCGTACCGAGCTCCGGCAGGAGATCGGCGCGATGACCAGGGACCTGAACGTCACCACGCTCTACGTCACCCACGACCAGGTCGAGGCGCTCACGCTGGCCGACCGGATCGCGGTGATGCGCGACGGCCGGATCGAGGACGTCGGTACGCCGACGCAGGTCTACAACGACCCGGCGACCGCGTTCGTGGCGGGCTTCCTCGGGACGCCGCGGATCAACCTGCTGGCGGCGACCGTCAACGTCAGCGCGCACCACCGGGTGCGGCTCGAGCTCGGCGGTCAGTCGATCGGGCTGGACCCCACCGACCGCCGGTCGCTGATCCTGCGGCACCACGACGGCGTGCGGGTGATCGTCGGCGCCCGGTCGAGTGCCTTCAGCCTGCTCGGCGACCAGGACGCGGCGAACCGGCTGACCGGCACGATCCGCGCGTTCGAGTTCCACGGCCAGCAGTCGATCGCGTTCGTCCAGTGCGGGGTCGAGGTCGTCGATCCCGACCGCATCGGGCGGCCGGACCCGGCGCACGCTTCGCCCGCCGACGACCAGGCGCCGTCCTTCCTCGACCGGGTCCGCGCTCGTCTCGGCCGTACCGCGCCGGCGGCTCCCCTACCGGAGGCGCACGGCCCTACCCATCGCCGTGCCGACCTCGTCGTCGAGCTCCCGGTCGACACCGAACTGGCCCGCGGCACGCGGGTGCGACTCGCCCTGGACACGTCCCGCATCCACATCTTCGACCAGACCGGCCACCGCGTGGACCGCATCACCCGCTGACACCCGCTGATACACGCTGGCGCACGCTGACTGGGCAGGCAGGTGCCGGACGCCGAGAGGAGATGCGTCCGGCCTGCCCGCGGGCTGATCTCGCTCCCCAGGAGATCCTGCGGTCGAACGTTCATATCACCGTCCGCACACGCTGCGAGCACAGTGTTTCGGGTCCGGGCGCGGGACTTCGGGTGCCGGTGTGTCAGCCCTTCGCGGCCCGGATCATCTCGTCCCGCGGGACGACCTTGATGCGTTCCCGGCCGGCCGGCGCGCCCAGGGCGACCTCGTGAGCATCCAGGCGGGACCAGCCGTCGCCGTCGATCACGGTGGCGCCGTTGCCCGCGAGATGCTCGAGAATCCCTTGTGGGTCGGCGATCTCCGGCCGCGGCAGTCCGTCGAGGTCCTCGAGCAGACTGGCGATCGTCTCGGCGGCATCCGACTTCGTGTGGCCGATCAACCCGATCGGGCCGCGCTTGATCCAGCCGGTCACGTACAGCCCCGGCAGCGCCAGGCCGTCGAGGTCGAGCACCCGGCCGCGGTCGTTGGCGATGACGCCCGCCTGATGGTCGAACGGGACCTCCGGCAGCTGCGACGACAGGTACCCGACCGCGCGGTACACCGCCTGCACCGGCGTATCGACGTACTCGCCCGTGCCCTTGACCGTGCCGTCGCCCTGTAGTTCGGTGACCTCGGTCCGCAGCCCTTCGACCCGCTCGTCCCCCAGCACCTCGACGGGTGCGTGGCACAGGTGGATGTGGATCCGGTGCGGTGCCCCGGTCGCCTCTGCCTCGACGTACTTCAGCAAGGTGTCGACGACGAGCCGCGTGCCCTTGCTGCTGTTGATCGCGGCCTGGCTCGCCGCGTCGATCTCGAACCCCTCGGGGTGCACGATCACGTCCACCGACGGCGAGTGCGACAGCTCCCGCAACTCCATCGGCGTGAACTTGATCTGCGCGGGCCCACGGCGCGCGAAGACGTGCACGTCGGTCGCCTGGTTCAGCTTCAGGCCCTGGTACACGTTGTCGGCGATCTCGGTGCTCAGCTGCTCGTCGGCCGGTTTCGCGAGCATCCGGGCGATGTCGAGCGCCACGTTCCCGGCCCCGATCACCGCGACCTCGCGGGCCTCCAGCGGCCAGTCCCGCGGTACGTCCGGATGCCCGGCGTACCAGCTGACGAAGTCCGCCGCGCCGTAGCTGCCCGGCAGGTCGATCCCCGGGATGTCCAGCGGCCGATCGGCCGTCGCGCCGGTCGCGAAGAGCACCGCGTCGTAGTGCCGGCCCAGGTCGTCGAGCTTCAGGTCGATGCCGTACGCAACGTTCCCGACGAAGCGGATCCGGTCCTTGCCGACCACCCGTTGCAGCGCCTTGACGATCTCCTTGATCCGCGGATGGTCGGGCGCCACGCCGTACCGGACCAGTCCGAACGGCGCCGGCAGCCGCTCGATCAGGTCCACGTGTGCACCCGGGTGTTCCTGCGTCACTATGTCGGCCGCGTAGATGCCCGCCGGCCCCGCGCCGACGACAGCAAGGCGGAGATCCCTCATCATCACTCCCATTAAGTTAGGCGACCCTAACCTAGCCGACGAAGCGCCGGATCCCGCACGCTTGAGACTCAATTCACAAGCTCGACGAACCAGCGAGTGATGGTGGTGGGAGACCACGGTGCCGACCACGAACCGATCTTTGCCAGCAGCAACGGAGTACTACCAGGCGCGCGGTTAACCGCTGAGCTGGTGGGTTCGCAGCCGGTATGCAGGGCGGGAACCCACCAGCTCGAAGGTCAACCTCGGAGATGGTCGGCCGGGCGGATCGCCAGCAGTGCGGCGAGGAGTTGTTCGGGCGTCTCGAGTTGTGGGAGGTGGCCGGTGTCTGGGAGGACGGTGTACGTCGACGTTGGGATCGCGTCGGCGTACGCCCTCCCGTACTCCGGATCTGCGATGCGGTCACTGGCGCCCCACACCACGTGCACCGGGATGTCGATGCCACCGAGCCGCTCCAGCAAGGTCGGGTCCGACATGGTCGGGCCGGTGTAGCCGATCAGGGCCCGTACGTCGGGGCTTGGCCCGGGCCCGCCTGCACTCGCCGGCGCCGGTGCCTTGCTCGGGTCGTGCCAGGAGAACTTCTGCAACTCGGTCACCGACATCCCACTCACGTCGGTCAGCGGATGCTCGGCGATCTCGATGCCGATCCCATCCACAATCACTGCACTGCTGACCCGCGGGCTGTTCTGCAGGGCGATCTCCGCGGCCAGCCAGCCGCCGAACGAGTTGCCGACGAGGGTCACGTCCGCAAGGTCGAGCTCCTCGAGCATCCCGGCGTACGCCGCCGCGAGGTCCCGCACCGACGCCAGCTCGGCGCTGCGCGGCGTGCCGCCGAAGCCGGGGTGGGTCGGGAGCAACACGCGCGAGTGCGTTCGCTCGGCGAGCAGCTCGGCGAAGCCGGACATGGTCGGCACCCCACCACCACCGTGCAGCAGCAGGAACGGCCGGGTGCGATCGCGGTCCTGAACGGTGATCCCGTGGTTGAGCCGGAGTGTATGCATATCAGGAACCTTAGATCAGCTTCCTGATATAAACAACCTGATATTGTCTCCGTCATGAAGCACCAGCCCGCCGACGTCGCCCTGGCCGTCAAACGCCTGCAGTACCGGCATCACCGCGCGTTGAGCCGTGCGCTCGCGCCACTCGGGCTGTCGCTCGTGCAGTGGGACACCCTGCGGCACCTGCACCGCCGGCCCGATGCGTCCTTGCACGATCTCGCCGTCCTCACCTTCCAGACCGACCAGTCGTTCGGATCACTCGCGACCCGGATGGCCGAGCGCGGCCTCATCGAACGCGTTCCGGGACCGGGTCGCGCGGTCAAGCACCGCCTCACCGAGAAGGGCGAGGAGCTCCGCGCCGACGGTCAGGACGCCGTGGACGCCGTCTTCAAGTCGTCGTTCCACACCCTCTCCCCCACCCAGCTCCAGCAACTGGGCGACCTCCTCGACAACGCCCTCGGCCCGGACCCCACGGCATAACGCGGACCGCCACGCAGGCAGAACCCCTCCGCGCATCCACCAGTTCAGAGGTTCACCGCGTTCCGGGCCGCGGTTGGTGACGCTAGCGGAGCATCAGGACGGCGGCGGTGATGCCGGCGATCACGATCAGGATCCGGAGGAGGGTGCTCGGGAGCCGGCGGCCGATGTGGGAGCCGACGTAGCCGCCGGCGACCGAGCCGATGGCGAGCAGCACGATCGCGGTCGGGTTCAGATCGGCGATGAAGACGAAGATGATGCTCGCGACCAGGTTCGCGGCCAGCAGCGACAGGGTTTTCAGGCCGTTCAGTACGCGCAGCTCGAGGTCCAGACCGAGGGCGAGCACCGCCATCATCCTCACGCCCGCACCGGCGCCGAAGTAGCCCCCGTACACACCGGTCAGCGCGGCGAACGCGGTCGTTGCCGGCGTCATCGTGGTCCGGGTCTCCTGCGGGCCGTTGCGCCGGGACCGGAGCCAACGCGAGATCCACGGCTGTACGCCGACGAGCAGGCAGGTGAACAGGATCAGCCAGGGCGCCGCCGCCGCGAACACCCCCGGAGGCAGGGCCAGCAGCAGTACGGCGCCACCGATCGCGCCGATCGCACAGGTCAGGACGACCGCGATCGTGGTCGGCCGGGACACCTCGCGGAGCTCGCGGCGGTAGCCGAACGAGCCGCTCAACGCGCCGGGCAGCAGGCCGATGGTGTTGGAAGCGTTCGCCACCACCGGCGGGATCCCGAGCGCGATCAACGCCGGGAAGCTGATCAGCGACGCGACGCCGACGGTCGAGGTGAGCACGCCGGCACCGAGCCCGGCCGCGATGATCGCCAGGTGCTCGGCGCCGGTCACGTCCGATCCCGCAGCAGCGCCACGTCGGACACCAGCATCACGTGCTCGTGCATGGCCTGCGCCGCCGCGTCCGGATCCCCGGCGCCGATCGCGTCCGCGACCCTGCGATGCCCGGCCAGCGACTCGCGTGGGCGCCCGGGCTGGGACAGCGACTCCAGCCGGGTCTCCCGGATCAGGTCGTGGATGGCAGCCATCATCTGCGTCAGCAACTCCGACCGCGCCGCCGCCGTCACCGCTCCGTGGAACGCCTCGTCGGCCTCCACGCCGCGGCCACCGGCGTCGATGTCGCTCTCCATCGCGGCCAGCGCCGCACGGATCGCGGCCAGGTCGTCCTCCGTACGGCGGGCCGCGGCCAGCGCGGCCAGCTTCGACTCGAGGGCGTCCCGGGCCTCGATGATCTCGGGCAGCCGGTCGGCGTGCGCGCGGATCGCCTCGATCACGGGCGCCGTACGAGCCCGCTCAGTCAGGACCGTACCGTCGCCATGTCGGACCACCACCACACCAATCACCTCGAGCGCCACCAGCGCCTGGCTGAGCGTCGCGCGGCTGACTCCGAGCCGCTGGGCGAGCTCCCGCTCCGGCGGCAGCCGATCACCGGCGCGCAGGCCGTTCTCCGTGATCCAGGTGGTGATCT
>DASSDE010000372.1:0-9299 GCA_035697365.1 Kribbella sp.
CGCAGGTCGGCGAAGATCCGGTAGAACATCTGCTCGGTGTCGACGTAGGTGTGGAAACCGGCGCGGCGGGACTTCGAGGCGTCGGCGAAGAAGTCGTAGTCCCAGCCGAACACGAAGTCCGCGAACGGCCACGACGACACCTCGGCGAACGAGGTGGACGCAAGGCCGTGCGATGCCTGAAGCTGCTTCCACACCGGCTCCTTGTCGGCCATCACGTCCTGTAGCGACAGCTGCAAAGGCGGCGCGGTCTCCAGCTCGAACCAGTTCGCCAACCGGGGCCACAGCTCGCTCCAGCGGAACAGGTCACCGTTCGTGATGTTGAACGCCTGGTTCGCCGCGGCCGGTGCGGTCGCCGCCCAGACCGTTGCCTTGGCCAACAAACCGGCGTCGGTCAGCTCCAGCAACGAGTGGTAGGCGCCAGGCTTGCCGGGGAACCGCAGCGGTACGCCGAGTTCCTTCGACAGCGAAGCGTAGACAGCGATCGCGACCGCCAGGTTCATCGGGTTCCCCAGGGCGGCGCCGCCGACCACAGACGGGCGCAGCGCCGACCACGTCCACGCCTTCCCCTGCTGGCGTTCCTCCAGGAACCGCTGCTGATCGACGTTGAACTCCGGCGGCAGATGCGGCGGATCGTCCTCGCGCGCCGGCGTCTTGAACGGCCCCAGGTGCGCGCCGTACACCTTGTAGCCCTGCATCAGGCTGACGTGCCGCAGCCCGTGCGCGACCGGCTCGATCGCCTCGACGACGTTGACCAGCATCGCAAGGTTCGGCGCAACCAGTTCGGCCCAGGTCGGCCGATCCTGGTACGCCACGTAGAAGACGTGCGTCACCTCGCTCAGCCCGGACAACTGCTTCCGGGTGTCGTCCGGATCGAGCAGGTCGACGGCCACGTGCCGGACCCGGCCGGGGATGTCGGTGCCGCCGCGGCGCGACAGCCCGATCACCCGCCAGTCCGGCAGCCCCGCCAGATGCTCGACCAGATTCGTCCCGATCACTCCGCGGGCGCCGACGACCAAAGCCACGTTCTCCATGCCCATAGCCTTGCTGACCTGCGCGAATAAAACCAAGGCATAGTTTTCACCCAAGCCATAAGCTCAGCTCATGGCAACGCTCAGACAGCTCGAGTACTTCGTGACCGTGGTCGGCGAAGGCTCCTTCACCAAGGCCGCCGAGCACCTGCACGTCACGCAGCCCGCGCTGTCCCATCAGATCCGTACGCTCGAACGCTCCGCCGGCGCCCCGCTGCTCGAACGCCTCCCGCGCAGCGTGCGCCTCACCCCGACCGGACGCGCCATGCTCCCGCACGCCCGCGCGACCCTGGCTGATGCGGAACGCGCCCGGTGCGCTGCGCGGCAGGCCGCCGGGCTCGAGGTCGGCGAACTGCAGATCGCGACGCTCTACTCGATCACCTTGGGCGTCCTCCCGGCCGCGCTGCGCCAGTGGCGCCAGACCCGTCCGAACGTCGGCATCCGCCTGTTCGAACACCGCCACACCGACGAACTGGTGGACGCGATGAACGCCGGCCAGGCCGATCTCGCGGTCGGCCCACAGCCGGCGAACTGGTCCGGCGTCACCCGCGTCCTCGGCACCGAGCAGCTCGTCGTCGTGGTCGCCGCCGACGATCCCGCCGCGACCGGTGACACCGTGAAGCTCCACGACCTGGCCGACCGCTCCTGGGTCCACTACGCGCCCGGCCACGGTCTCGCCGACGTCCTCGACAGCGCGTGCGCACAGGCCGGGTTCGAACCACGCATCGCCGTACGGACGGAACAGACCGCTGCAGCGCCCGCGCTCGCCACGGCCGGCCTGGGACCCGCGCTCATTCCCGACAACATCCTTCCGAGGGACTTCGACGGGCACGTACTCCGGCCGGAGCCCGCCGTACGTCGCACACTCACGGCGTACACGCGGAGCACACCCGACCCGCTGGCCGCCGCGTTCATCGACGTACTGTTTCGGTCTGCCGCGCTGCGGGCACGCGATGGGGATGGCTGAGGAAGAGTCGGACGGCACTGTCCTGCTGGCCGGTACCGCGAACCTGGCGATCGCGATCGCCAAGATCGTCGCCGGTCTGCTGTCCGGATCGACGGCGCTGCTCGCGGAGGCCGCGCACTCGGTGGCGGACACGCTCAACCAGGTGTTCCTGCTGACCGCACTGCACCGCAGCCGGAAACCTGCCGATGCACGACATCCGTTCGGGTACGGGATGGAGCGGTACTTCTGGTCGATGCTCGCCGCGGTCGGCATCCTCGTTCTCGGCGCCGGCTTCTCGATCACCGAAGGTCTGCGCTCGATCCTCGACCCGCAACCGATCGCGGCACTGAAGGTGATCTACCCGGTTCTCGCAATCTCGTTCCTGTTCGAGGGAAGCTCCTGGCTGCGCGCGGTCCTGCAGCTCCGGCGGGAGGCCCGGGACGCCGGCGTACCCGTCCTGAGGCAGCTGCGGAATGCCGAGCCCGCCGTGAAGACGGTGGCCTTCGAGGACTCCGCGGCCTTGATCGGTCTGCTGATCGCGGCCGCGGGTGTCACGCTCGCGGTCGTCACCGGTGAGCACATCTGGGACGGCGTCGCGTCCATCGCCATCGGCGCTCTGCTGATCGTCGTCGCGTTCACCCTCGGTCGTGACAACAAGGCGATGCTGATCGGGCGCGCCCTGCCGGACGGAACGCAGGCCGAGATCCGCGCGATCATCGCCGCGGAACCCGGCATCGTGGAGGTCCTCGACCTGCTCAGTCTGCAGCTCGCCCCGGACCAGGTGCTGGTCGTCGCGACCGTTGACCTCGTCGACTCCGGCACGACCGGTGCCGCGATCGAGCAGCTCGCCGAGAAGATCGACGTCGAGGTACGCCGCGAACACCCGAACATCCGGCACCTGTACCTGGACCCGACGCCCGGCGACCCAGGTCAGCGCTTGTCCTGACCCCAGTTCGCGACGATGACGGCGGCCGGAGGCAGTACTGCGGCGACCGCGCTCATCGCGACCGCCGCGGGGATCGAGAACAGCCGTACGACGAACCAGGCCAGGATGATCAACGTGACGCAGCTGCCCATCAACAGGACGTACAGCTTGCGGTTGTCGTACTGCCGGGCCATGTCACACCGCCAGCGGGAGCTTCCCCAGCGCGTTCACCAGCGGGGACAGCTCAGGTAGCTCGGCGGCCTTCTCCAGTGCGGACGCCAGTACGGCGCCGTGTGTCGGCTGAGCCTGCTCGAGCAGGTCGCGGCCGGCCTCAGTGACCTCGGTGTAGATGCCCCGGCGGTCCGTCGGGCACAGGTACCGCTGGAGCAGCTTGCGGTCCTCCAACCGGTTCACCAGACGCGTGGTGGCCGACTGACTGAGCACCACGGCGTTCGAGAGCTGGTTCATCCGCAGGTGGTAGTCGTCCTGGCGTGCGAGGACGTCCAGCACGCTGTACTCGCTCACGGAGAGGCCGTGCTGTTTCTGCAGGGCACGCTCCAGCTCGTCCTCGATGCGGGCATGCAGCGCCGCCAGGGTTCGCCATCCCTGCGCCCGCGCCTCGGCGGCGTCATCCGGTAGTCCCACGAGACCTCCACTTGAACATCACGCTTGCATGCGCAATCATAGCGCTTGTGCAATAGCCCGCGTGTGCAACTATCGCGCACGCCGGTAACAGTCATCAGACTACATTCGAGGAGAGTTCGCGTCATGCCCGCAGCCTTGCTGGCTCTGGCTATCGGAGCGTTCGGGATCGGGACCACCGAGTTCGTCATCATGGGTCTGCTGCCCGAGGTCGCCACGGACTTCGGCGTCAGCATCCCGTCCGCCGGCCTGCTCATCTCCGGCTATGCGCTGGGCGTCGTGGTCGGCGCTCCATTGCTGACCGCGATCGGGTCGAAGGTCTCGCGCAAGACCGTGCTGATCGCGCTGATGGGCGTCTTCATCGCCGGCAACCTGGTCTCCGCGCTCGCTCCGACGTACGCCGTGCTGATGACCGGGCGGATCGTCTCGGCTTTGTCGCACGGCGCGTTCTTCGGCGTCGGGTCGGTCGTGGCGGCATCGCTGGTTCCGAAGGCGAAGCAGGCAAGTGCGATCGCGCTGATGTTCACCGGGCTGACAATCGCGAACGTACTCGGCGTACCAGGCGGGACCGCGCTCGGCCAGCACTTCGGATGGCGGTCGACGTTCTGGGCGGTGACTGCGCTCGGTGTGGTCGGACTGCTCGGCATTGTGGTGCTTGTGCCGAGGCAGCGTTCTGCCGAAGGTCCTGGTCTGCGCAGCGAGCTGGCGGTGTTCAAGAGCCTGCAGGTGTGGCTGGCGCTTGCCATGACCGCACTGGGGTTCGCTCGGGTGTTCGCATCGTTCACCTACATCGCCCCGATGATGACGGAGGTCGCCGGTTTCTCGGCCGGCGCGGTGACCTGGCTGCTCGTACTGTTCGGCGGTGGGCTCGTCGTAGGCAACCTGCTGGGCGGTAAGGCAGCAGACCGCTCGCTGATGCCGAGTCTGTATTTGATCCTGACGCTGCTGGCCGCCGTGCTGGTCGTCTTTGTCTTCACGGCGCATGCCAAGGTGCCGTCGGCTGTGACGATCGCACTGTTCGGTGCTGCCGGGTTCGCCACGGTCGCACCACTGCAGAAGCGCGTCATGGACAAGGCGCAGGGCGCTCCCGCGCTGGCGTCCGCCGCCAACATCGCCGCGTTCAACCTCGGCAACGCCGTCGGGGCGTACCTGGGCGGACTGACCATCGAGCGCGGCCTTGGCTACACCGCCCCCAACTGGGTCGGTGCCGCACTGGCTGTCGCCGGTCTGCTCGTCGCACTCACGTCCGGCCTGCTGGACCGCCATCAGACAGCGGCGTCGAGGTACACGGACGCACTGCCCGTCGGCTAGGCGTAGACCTGCGTCACCGCGTCGCCTCGGCAGCCAGCGGTACTGAAACAGTGTTCTCGGATGTGACACACTGTTTCAGTGCGCGAAGCGGATCGTCGGACGCTGCTCGGATCGGTGTGGTTGCGCGACGAGCCGGAGCCGACCAGGAACCGGCTGAGCAGGGAGGACATCGTCGCGGCCGCGATCCGGGTGCTCGACCGCGACGGCCTGGACACGTTCTCGATGCGGGCGATGGCGGCCGAGCTGGGCACCGCCGCGACCTCCGCGTTGTACTGGCGGATCGCGACCAAGAACGACCTGCTCGAGCTCGTCGTCGACACGATCCTGGGCGACGCGTTGGCAGAGGCATCAGAGCGCGACCCGGCGGTGGACGACGCGCCGGTGCGCACGGGCGGTAGCCTGCGCACGACTGGTGACAGGCGCTCGGGTGCTGACTGGCGTGCGCAGGTGACGGCGGTTGCGCAGGCGGCATACCGGGCGATGTGGGAGCACCCGTGGGCGGCGCAGCTGCTCCCGACGCACGCCGGGCTCGGGCCGAACTACCAGGCGTGGACGGATCGGCTGCAGACGATCCTCAGCGAGGCCGGCTTCAAGGGCACGCACCTGGACTCAGCGGTGTCCGCGATCTTCCACTACCTGGTCGGCTCGGCGGTGACCGACTCCGCGTGGCTCACGGTGGTCCGGCGCAGCGGGATGAACGAGCGGCGGTGGGCGTCGAAGTCCGCGCAACTGATGGGCGTCGACGCCACGCACCTGGCGGCGTACCTCAACCGCGAGAGCACCGCCGGACCGGAGGCACGCTTCGCCTCCGGTCTCCGCGTCATCCTGGTAGGACTCCGCCCCCGCCAAATCTCCTGAACCGTTCGGGCGACACGCCCTAGAGGTCCGCGAAGGCAGCCGCCGGGTTCTCGAAGGCGTCGGCGACGAAGCGCAGGAACGCAGCCGCAGTGCCGCCGTCGCAGACCCGATGATCGAAGACGAGCGACAGCTGCGTGAGCTTCCGGACCGCGAGGTCGCCGTCCACGACCCATGGCCGGTCGATGATCCGGCCGACGCCGAGGATCGCGACCTGCGGGTAATTGATGATCGCCGCACTGCCGTCGACACCGAAGCTGCCGTAATTGTTCAGCGTGAACGTGCCCGACGTCAGCTCCTGCTGGGTCAGCTTGCCGTCCCGCGCCGACGTCGTCAGCCGGCGGATCTCCGCATCCAGGCCACGGGCGGTCAGCGTGTGCGCATGACCGACCGCCGGTACGACGAGGCCGCGGTCGGTCTGCGCCGCGAGTCCGAGGTTCACGCCGTCGTACTGGACGAGTTCCTCGCGTTCGGTGTCGACGTACCCGTTGAGCTCCGGGTACTTCAGCAGCCCCGCGATCGTGAAGCGAGCCATCAACGCGAGTAGACCCGGTCCCTGGTCGGTGGCCGACCGCAACGATTCGCGCAGCTCCACCAGCGGGGTCGCGTCGACGTCGACCCAGGTCGTCGCCTCCGGGATCTCCGCTCGGCTCCGGGTCAGTGTGGCCACCACCGCCTTGCGGAACCCGCTCATCGGCATACGCCGCAACTCGTGTAGACCCGTCCGCGAGACGACCGGCTCGGCCTGCGGCTCGAAGCGGTTCGCAATCACCTGCTCGACGTCGCGTCGAACGATCAGCCCGCCCTCGCCCGATCCGTCGATCGTCTTCAGATCCACGCCCGCATCCCGCGCCAACCGCCGCACCAGCGGTGAAACGACCAACGGAACCGTGTTTTGAGGAACCTTTGTTGCAGCAGACGCACCACTTGTTCCGGAAAGACGGCTCACTCCGGGGACACCGTTTGCTCCAGAGACACCGCGGCTTGCTCCGGAGACACCGCGCGGGCGTCTGCGGCGTCCCGCGCCGGTGGTGTCGGTCGTCCCGTACCCGACGAGCACGTTCCCCGACCCGGCCTGCTCTTCCTCGCGATAGGCCGCACCGGCCGGGTCGCCGACCGTGATCAGCGGCTTGCCGACCGGGACCGTGCTGCCGGGCTCGCCGTGCAGTTCCTCGATCACGCCCGCGTACGGCGACGGGAGCTCGACGATCGACTTCGCCGTCTCGACCTCCGCGATCGGGGTGTCGACGGCAACCACGTCGCCGACCTTCACCAGCCACCGCACGATCTCCGCCTCGGTCAAACCCTCGCCGAGGTCGGGGAGCAGAAACGTGTTCACGAGTCCTCCCACTGCAGGTCGTCGACCGCGTCGAGGATCCGGTCCACGCTCGGCAACTGGTACTTCTCCAGCTTCGGCGGCGGGAACGGAATGTCGAACGCCGTCACCCGCCGCACCGGCGCGGCCAGCGAGTGGAAGCACTTTTCGGTGACCCGGGCAACGATCTCCGACGACACACTGGCGAATCCGCTCGCCTCGGCCACCACGACCGCCCGTCCGGTACGCCGAACCGCGGCGCACACCGTCTCGTCGTCGAACGGGACCACCGACCGCAGGTCCACCACCGCCAGCTGCCGGCCCTCGGCCGCGGCAGCCTCGGCCGACTCCAGGGCGACCGGCACCGCGGGACCGTACGCGATCAGAGTCGCGTCCGCGCCTTCGCGCCGTACGACAGCCGTACCGATCCCCGGCTGCGACTCGGTGAGATCGACCTCTTCCTTGGCCCAGTAGAGCTTCTTCGGCTCCATGAACACGACCGGATCCGGAAATTCAATTGCCTTACGCAACAGTCCGTACGCGTCCGCGACCGTCGCCGGCGTCACCACGGTCAGCCCGGGAGTGTGCGCGTAATAGCTCTCCGACGAGTCGCTGTGGTGCTCGACACCACCGATGCCGCCGCCGTACGGGATCCGGATCACCATCGGCAGCTGGACACGTCCACGGGTCCGGTTGCGCATCTTGGCGACGTGCGAGACAACCTGCTCGAACGCCGGGTAGCCGAACGCGTCGAACTGCATCTCGACCACGGGACGCATCCCGTTCATCGCCATCCCGACCGCCATGCCGACGATGCCCGCCTCTGCCAGCGGCGTGTCGAAGCAGCGCTTGTCGCCGAACTCCGCGGTCAGTCCGTCGGTGATCCGGAAGACGCCGCCGAGCGCGCCGACGTCCTCGCCGAACATCACCACGGACTCGTCGGCCGCCATCGCGTCGCGGAGTGCCTGGTTCAGCGCCTGCGCCATCGAGATCTTCGTGTGCGTCATGACTCCCGCCCCAGCTCGTCACGGAGGAACGCGGCCTGCTCGCGCAGTTGCTGCGTCTCCTCGGCGTACAGATAGGCGAACAGGTCGGCCGGGTCCACCTCGGGCTCCGGCATCAGGCCGTCCCGCAGCTGCGTGGCGATCTGTACGGCACCCGCCTCGGCACGCTGCTTCACGTCGTCGTCCAGCCGGCCTCGCCCGTCGAGGTACGTCGCAAGCCGGTCGATCGGGTCGCGGTCGAGCCAGGGCGCGACCTCGGCGTCCTCGCGGTACCGGGTCGCGTCGTCGGCGTTGGTGTGCGCCTGGACGCGGTACGTGTGCGCCTCGATCAGCTGCGGGCCTTCGCCGGCGCGGGCCTTCTCGACGGCTCGCCCGAGCACAGCAAGCAGGCCGGCGAGGTCGTTGCCGTCGGTACGTTCGCCCGGTATGCCGTACCCAATGCCCTTGTGGGCAAGGGACGGCGCCGCGCTCTGCCTGGCCAGCGGCACCGAGATCGCGTACTCGTTGTTCTGCACGAAGAACACGACCGGCGCCTGGAACACTGCCGCGAAGTTGAGCGCCTCGTGGAAGTCGCCCTCGCTGGTGCCGCCGTCGCCGACGAGCGCCATCACGACCGTGTCCTCACCCTTCAGCCGGGCCGCGTGCGCGACACCGACGGCATGCGGGAGCTGCGTCGCGAGTGGGGTGGACTGCGGCGCGACCTTGTGCTCGTACGGGTCGTAGCCGGAATGCCAGTCACCACGGAGCAGCGTCAGCGTCTCGATCGGGTCGACCCCGCGGTTGACGATCGCGGCCGAGTCGCGGTACGTCGGGAACAGCCAGTCGCCCTCGCGCAACACCATCGTGGCCGCGATCTGGCACGCCTCCTGCCCGAACGACGACGGGTAGACCGCGAGCCGTCCCTGGCGGACCAGCGTGCTCGCCTGCTCGTTGAAGCGGCGGGCCCGGATCAACTGTGTGTAACCGTCGACGAGGGCCTGGTCGGCAGGCAGCTCGTACGACGGGTTTTCGTGCGGTACACCGAACTGATCGATCAGACAGACGGGTTCCGCGGAGGGGAGCAAACGCTCCTCGACGGTAGTCATGAACCCTCCAGCGCAGGAGACGGACGGTAGCCACATCGTCGTCCCTTCTGGCCAAGTTGTTCTACAGCTGGAATTATTGAGAGACGTTTGGTCGCCACTAGCGCGTGGGAGGTCGTACGAATGTCCGACGAGGTGATGGTCCACCGGGCCGGTCCTGGACAGATTGTCGTGGCCCCGGCGCTCGACGA
>DASSDE010000373.1:0-3752 GCA_035697365.1 Kribbella sp.
GCATCGATGGCGGAGCTGCTCCAGTCCGGCGCGGAGTTCGACGCGGTCTTCTGCGGGAACGACCACATCGCTCTCGGCGCTCTCGAGACCTGCGCCGCCGCCGGCCTGCGCGTCCCGGACGACATCGCCCTGATCGGCGTCGACAACTGGGAAGGCACGGTCGTCGACCAGGAGGGATCTCGCCAACTCACCTCGATCGACCTCGAACTCATGGAGCTGGGCCGCCAAGGCGCCGCCACCCTCACCGATGCGCAGCCGGCGCCCGGCGAGCACTTCTCCACCCCGACCCTGATCGTCGGTCCGTCCAGCCGCCAATGAATCTGAAATAGGTGTGAAAACAGTTTCACAGAATGGCTACCAGTGGCCTCGGTGGTCGGGGACCAGGAAGGTTAGGGGGATCATCAGGAGGAGGAGGGCGGCAAAGGCTACGAAGGTGTAGGCCTGGGTGGTTCCGGGGTCGGTGGCGTGGGTGAGGATCGTGGTGGTGATGGAGACCGCGACGATGCCGCCGGACTGGCGGAACATGCCGCGGAGGCCGGCAATGGCGGAGATGTGTTCGGGGGCGAGCTGCAGGCTGGCGTTGTTCGAGGCGGGGATCGACAGGCCCATGCCGATCCCGGTGATGCCGGCGGCGAGCGCGAGCCAGGCGTACGGGGTGAGGCCGTGCGGCGCCAGTGACATCACGGTCATCCCGCACGCGACCAGGACGAAGCCTCCGATCATCGGAGCCCGGTAGCCGGTCCGGCGGAGCGCGAAGACCGCGAGCCCCGCGACGCAGATCATGCCGACCGCCCGGGCCGTGAGCAGTGTGCCGGCTTGCAGCGGCGCGATGCCGTAGCGCGACTCGGCGTACAGCGGCACCAAGGCGCCGAAGCCGAGCATGGCCGCGCCGAACAGGAAGTTGATGATGTTCATCGCGCCGAACCCGCGGCCGCGGAGCAGGTGCAGCGGGATGAACGGTGCCGCATGCCGGTTGGCGTGCCGGACGAACAGCACGCCGAGGACGAGCGCGACCACCATCGACGCGATGAACAGCGGATCGCTCGGCTCCGCACCGGTACCGCCGAGCGAACTGATCCCGTACATGCCGGAGAGCATCGTCAGCGCCAGCAGGATCGCGCCCGTACCGTCGACGCGCGATGCGGCCTGCGGCTTGCTGTTCGGGATGAAGCGCAGCGCGAGCAGGATCAGGATCAGCCCGATCGGTACGTTGACGACGAAGATCTCCCGCCACGACCAGTACGTGACGATCACGCCGCCGATGATCGGGCCGATGATGCCGCCGATCGGGAAGATCGAGGTGAACATGCCGATCGCGCGGTCGCGGTCGCGGCCGAACTGTTCGGCGACGATGCCGGTCGCGGTCGGCATGAACGCGCCGCCGCCGATCGCCTGCACGGCACGGAACACCACGAGCAGGTAGATGTTGTCGGCCAGCGCGCAACACAGCGACGCGGCGGTGAACAGGGCCGCGGCGCCGAGGAAGACCTTCTTGCGGCCGAACTGGTCGCCGAGCCGGCCGGCCAGCGGCAGCACGATGATCTGGCCGAGCGCGTAGACGGTGATCGTCCAGCCGCTCCAGGTCAGCTCCGCGTGCAGGTCGCCGCGGATGGCGTTGAGCGCGGTGGCCACTATGGTCTGATCGATCGAGGCCATCAGCAGGGCGATCGCGACGATGCCGAAGACGATCCGCCGATGCGCCAGCGGCTCGTCAGCGGCCGGCTCGGCGGTCGCCGGTGGTGTTCTCGGCGGTTTCATCGAGGATCACGATACATTGCTTGCTGGCAGGCAATAAAGGGGTGACATGACCGACACCGACACGTTGAGCAAGCTCCGCGGGGTGATCTCCAAGCTCGCGCGGGAGCTCAATGCCACGGCGACCGACGAGGGTCTGACGCCGACCCAGGCGTCCGTACTCGGCCTGATCGCCTTCCGCGGCCCGCTCGGGCTGACCGAACTCGCGCAGCGCGAGGGCCTGAATCCGACGATGCTCTCGCGGGTCGTCGGCCGGCTCACGGAGCTGGAGCTGATCCAGCGCGACTCGAACCCGGACGACCTGCGCGCGGTCCGGGTCGAGGCGACCGACGCCGGCCGGCAGTTGCACGAACGCGTCAAACTGCTCCGTACCCAGGCGCTCGGCGCCTGCCTGGACCAGCTCCCCGACAAGTCCGCGCGGACGATCGTCGCCGCCCTGCCCGCGCTCGAGGAACTGGCTCAGGCCCTCCGCACCACCCGCTGATCAGACCGCGTAGCGGGCGATCAGGGTGTTCATCGCCTCGTCGATGGTGCTGTCGACGCGCCGGCGGGCGGCATCCTCGTCGTACCAGGCGACGATCTCGCGGGCGCCGGCCTCGAACGGGATGGTGGCGAGATAGTCCGGGACCACGCTCCGGAGCTTGCTGTTGTCGAAGACCGCCGAGTGCGTCTTGTCGCCGAGTAGCCCGGCGCCCCAGCCCGGATTGAGCGCTGCGATGGCGTCCGACGGGACGTGCACGATCTGTGCCGAGACGCCGGCCGCCGCGGCGAGGGCGTGCGCGATCTGGTCCCAGGTCAGTACGTCGTCGGAGGTGATCTGGAAGGCGTCCCCGAGGGTCCGCGGGTGCCCGAGCAGCGGAACGAACCCGCGCGCGAAGTCGCGGTGGTGCGTCAGCGTCCACAGCGACGTACCGTCACCGTGGATCACGACCGGCTCGCCGCGGCGCATCCGCTCGACGATGGTCCAGCCGCCGTCGAACGGCACGCTCGTGCGGTCGTACGTGTGTGACGGCCGCACGACCGTGACCGGGTAGCCCTCGTCGCGGTACAGCCCGGTCAGCAGGTCCTCGCAGGCGATCTTGTTCCGTGAGTACTGCCAGTGCGGGTTCCGAAGCGGCGTCGACTCGGTGATGGGCAGCCGCTCCGGCGGGGTCTGGTACGCCGACGCCGAGCTGATGAACACGTACTGACCAACATGCCCGCGGAACGCGTCGGTCCGGGCACGCACCTGGTCCGGCGTGAACGCGATCCAGTCCACCACCACATCGAAGTCCTGCGCGGCCACCTCGGCCAGCGCGGCCGGGTCCTCGACGTCGGCGGTGAGCACGTGGGCCTCCGGGGGCAGGGCCCGGGTCGACGTCTTGCCGCGGTTGACGACGGTGAGGTCGAGTCCGGCCTCGACGGCCCGCCACGAGCAGGCCGAGCTGATGATTCCGGTTCCGCCGAGAAAGAGGACACGCAGGCTCATTCGAACAACTCCTCGAGATCGCACGCTGCCGGGCTCCGCCGCCCCGCTATCACTGAAGGTACCGTGCAGCCGCCGCCGCCCCGAGGGAGTCTCACGCCGGACGAGTGGATTTCCCGTCCTGTTGAGGGTCCTCTGCCCGCATAACAGCGGAGAACCCTCAACACGAGCGGATGTCCGCTCGTGTTGAGGGCGCTGCGCGTGGTCAGAGTTGGGTGCACTGGCCTGACTTCGGGCCGGAGACCGTGTTCGGTCGGCCGGCGTTGGTGGGCGGGGGAACGGTGCCCGTACAGGACAGCGGCCCGCTGATGTGGTTGCCGGAGACAACCGTCGAGCCGGCGTTGTTCTGTACGTTCACCGGGCCCTTCACCGTCGACGGAGCGCATTCACCCTGCGGGTTCCCGATCCAGACACGTGTTCCACCGTTGACGTTGACGGGTCCGGACACCGTGGTCCCGCACAGGAGAACGTTGCCCGCCCCGGACGCTGAGACTGGTCCGCGGATCTCCGAGCCGACGGCGTAGAGCCCGGC
>DASSDE010000374.1:0-3956 GCA_035697365.1 Kribbella sp.
AGCCCGGGCGTCTACCAGCAGATCCGGCTCAACTGCCCGGAGTACGACGTCTTCGGGCTGGCCGTACCGGGCATCCCCGGACTGGCGCATTTCGGCCACACCGGGTCGGTCGCATGGTCGATCACGAATGCGATGGCCGACTACCAGGATCTCTACTTCGAGCAGCTTCGTCGCACGGCGTCCGGGGTCGAGGCGTTGGGGCCTGACGGGTGGGAGCCGGCGGCAGTACAGACCGAGGTGGTGGAGGTCGCGGGGGCGGATCCGCTGTCCGTCGAGGTCATCGAGACCGAGCGCGGGCCGCTCATCCAGCCCGGGATCAGCCTGCGGTACCCGCCGCGCGTGACCGGGCGGCTCGGGTTCGAGGCGATGCATCGTTTGCTGCGGGCAACATCTGTCGCGGACGTGGATGCCGCGTTCGACGAGTGGGTCGAGCCGGTGAACGTCGTACTGGCCGCCGATACGGCAGGTGGATTGCTGCATCGTACGGCGGGCGTCGTGCCGCGGCGCGCGCGGGCGAACATGCTGCGCGTCGTGCCGGCCTGGGAGGCTGACCATCAATGGGACGGCTGGCACGCGCCGATGCCGAGGGCGGAGGTGCACGGTCCGGTCGTGATGGCGAACGCGCGTGAACTGGCGGCTTCGCTGGGCGTCGAGTTCGCGGCACCGCACCGGGCCGAACGCATCCGCGAGCTGGTGAATGCGCGCGACGACTGGTCCGTCGGCGAGATGCCGGAAATCCACCGGGACACGTACCTCGGGTCGGCCGGCTCCGTCCTCGACCTGTTGACCGGCCTCGACGATCTCTCCACGCAAGCAGTTGCCCTACGCACCGAACTGTTCGCCTGGGACCGGCACATGGACGCCACCAGTACGACTGCGTCGTCGTACGCGGGGCTCCGCAAGGCGCTCGTCTCGCGGATCACCGACCACTTCTCGATGCTCGAGAACGCCGACGTGACGGAGATCTTCGCTCCGTGGATGGATCCGCTCACGCACGTCTCGTACGCGTTGGAGAATCTGCTCGCCACCGACCTGATCCCGCAGGTGAACGTACGCTGGCTTGCGCGGGAGGCGCTGGAGGAGGTCGCTGCGAACAGTCCACGGCCGCCGTGGGGCGAGACGCATCAACTGACGCCGCTGCACGCGCTGCGCGGGGCGGTGTTCGCGCCCGGCGAAGAGCGGTTCGATCTGGAGCTGTCCGGCGACCACCACTGCGTGATGTCCACGTCGAGTCTTCCTGGGTTGACGGATCTGTGTGTCCGGGCGTCCGCGGCCCGGTACGCCTGGGATCTCGCGGATCGGTCAGCCAGCGGTTGGGTCGTCCCGCTCGGTGCGTCCGGCGTGCTCGGGGATCCGCATCATCACGACCAGCTCCGGCTCTGGTTGCGCGGCGAGCTCACGCCGGCGGACGGCGCGGTCGCACGGGAGGCCACTGAGTTCACGTCGGTGGTCGAGGGTTTCGGGACCGTACGGATCTCGGAGGCGGAGCCGGCGCGGGATCTCGATCTGGTGCATGAGTGGGTGACGGCGGAGCGCGCTTCGTACTGGGGCATGGGGGCGTTGTCGCGGGAGGAGATTGCGCGGACGTACGAGTTCCTGGACTCAGTGCCGACGCACCACGTGTATGTCGTACGGCTGGACGAGGTACCGGTGGCGCTGCTGCAGACGTACGACCCGCAGGCGGATCCGGCCGGTGAGGCGTACGACATCGAGCCTGGGGATCTCGGCGTGCATCTGCTGATCGCTCCGGGAGATCCACGTCCGGGCTTCACCGGTCAGCTCGTCGGGGCGCTGGGTCGCTTCATCTTCGGCGTACTGGGTCATCCGCGGATCGTTGTCGAGCCGGACATCCGCAACGCGGCGGCGATCGCCCGATTCCACCGCTCCGGCTTCGTTCTCGGCCCTCAGTCCAAGATCACCTACCCTGACGGCACGACCAAGATGGCCCAGTTCGCGTTCCTCAGCCGCTGATCCCCCGGTCAGGGGCTGATTGCGGGGCTGGGGAAGCCGCCAGGGAGGTTTGTCTCCTCGAGGATTTCCTCGTAGGCCGCTATCCGGTCGGCGAGTTGTTGCTGGACGGCGGCTCGTGATCTCGGCGTCCCGGCCAGGTTGTGGGCATCCACCGCGTTTGCGGCCCGGACAATCTCCTCGAGGGCGACCAGGCGTTCCTCGAGGCGTGGTTTGTCGCCCGGTTCGCCGAGGATCCGCCCGAGCGCTCGCGCTGCGCCGGCCCGTACCTGATCGGTCGGCCCACCCGTCGCCCGCCGGCCTCGTCCGGGCGCCACCTCTCGTACGTCCGGGAACGTCTTGCTCGTGTCGTTCTCGTCCGTGATGCCTTCGTACAAGGCGATCGCGTACGCCAGCCGGGTCTGCGCCTGCTCGACCTCGGACGCATCCGCCCTGTCCAGGGCTGCCGCCAATTGGTCGATCCGTTCGAGCAGCCGGACACGTTGCGTCTGCACATCAGGGTGGTGTGTGGGCTCCAGGTTGTCCAGGTACGCCTGCTCGGCCGCGGCCCGAATTCGATCGGTGTAACCGGGGTCACCCGGCCGGACGTCGACTGCCTGTCCGTCCATCTGCTCGTGCAGCTGCTGGATCTGATCGAGCAACTGCGCGACGAGGTACTTGCCGAAGGCAACCTGCTTGTTCAGGACGCTGCGATCGACGTCCCGCTTGCCGAGATCGAAGGCGTTCTGGTCCATCCGCCGCAACTCGGCGCGCCGGAACAGCATCCGCGCCACCGGCGTGCCGATGACGCCGCCGACGGAACCGGCGACCGTGATCACGACGCTGTAGTCGTCGAGATCGAAGATCTGGTCCAGCGCGAGCGCCCCGCCCGCGGCGCCGATCGCCGCGAACGCGACCTGCACCAGATACGCCCGGAACTTCGACTGCCCCGGCGGTCGTGCCCCTTCCGGATGCGCCGGTGCGGTGGGGAAACTCAACCGATCGAGCGTCCGATCACCGAGGTCGACGTCTGGATGCCGGTCCGCGACCGACCGGCGGAGTTGCTCGATCGCGTCGTCGACCCGCTGCAACTGGTCGGTGAGTACGTCAACCAGCGCCTGCCCGCGGACCGCATCGCGCTCGGCCTCGTCCCAGAGTTTCTGCGCGTCACTTGCGCGCTCTTCGGTGTTGAGGAAGATCTTGTCCCCGACGGCGCCGAGCAAGAGGCTGGTGGCGGCCGGGCCGACCGAGTTCAGCAGAGCATCGGTGAGCAGTTGGAGCTGCGCGGCCCCGTTGCCGGGCGGTTGGGCCGGATCAGGGTTCTGGTTCTGCATCGCGGCGAGGTAGCTCAGCAGTCGGCGAGCGGCGGCCGTAACGTTCTCGATCGACTGTGCGGCGAGCTGGAGCGCGAAACTCGGAGTGCCTGGGGAGTCCACGATCTCCGGGCCGTCGGTCGGCGTTGGGAGCGCGGACTGGGTACCGGTGAGCTGCGCCCGTAGGACATCCAGCTGCGCTTGATAGTCCTGCAGGAGCGCGACCAGTTGGTTCTGCAGAGCTGCGGGATCGGACAGCTGGCGGCGCATGGCTGCATCCAGGCGCGCGATCCGGAGGTCGAGTTTCCGGCGGTCGACGAGGCGTTCGGTAAGCGTCTTGGCGAGCGCGGTGGTGCCGATGACGGCGATGGTCGACATCGCTGGGATCCCGAACCAGCCCAATACCTTGGCCGTTCCAGTTGCCGCCAGCAACGGCACGGCGTGTCGCACCAAGTAGTGGCGGCGCTTGGTGGCGCGGGGCAACTTGTCCTCGGCACCCGCGGTCTGGTCCTCTTGGGATCCGTCGAGCATTCCCTTCATTCCCTGGTACTTCTTGGCTCGCAGCGCCTTCTCGGCGTCGTACGCCGACGTACTGCCCTCCTCCTTGCGGCCGTCGAGCCAGTGTTCGGCCAGGGCGCCGACGAGTGAGTTGACCATCGTGGGGACCGTCAGCGCGACGCCCACCGCGAGGCTGCC
>DASSDE010000375.1:0-3689 GCA_035697365.1 Kribbella sp.
GAAGACGGTCAAGCTGGACGTCGACGCGCACTCCGAGCTGATGCAGTCGTACCCGTGGGACTGGACCGCACCGGGTGCCGCGGACGCCAACCTGCCGGACACGGGTGCGTACGACGACGGCGCGCTGCAGTTCCGCGAGCAGGGCACGCCGCCGTACCCGAACGCGACCGCTCACGACTACGCCGCGTTCGTCGGATCGTCCCTGCGTCCGACGAGCCACGAGCTCGGCGCGGACCATCGCGGCCCGCAGGACCCGGCCGTGATCTGCCCGAAGGACGGGACCACGCCTGCACGCTGTGACGATTCGCTCGCCGGCAAGGGCACCGGGGGCCGGCTGACGTACGACGTGCAGCTGCAACCGGGTCAGCAGAAGACGATCTGGTTCGCCGTTGCCGGATCGGACCAGGGCAGCCGGGCCGCGGAACGCGAGTACGGCAAGGCGTTGAGCAACCCGGACAAGTTGCTGCGGGCAAAGACCGCGGCGCGGCAGCAGATCGACGCGCAGTCCGCAGTGGACCTTCCTGGTGACCGGCTGCTGCAGCAGAGCGTCGAATGGAGCAAACAGAACCTCGCGGACTCCGTCCAGGAGGCGCGCAACCTGCAGATCCGGGACGTGAACGAAGGCAAGGACTACCCGGCCCCGCTCGGTACGGTACCGACCGCGCGCTGGTTCGGCGCCGGCTTCCCGGACTATCCGTGGCTGTTCGCGACCGACGGTGAGTACACGGCGTTCGCGGCCGTCGCGGCCGGTCAGTTCGACACCGTGAAGGAGCACCTGCGTGCGCTTCGCGACGTCAGCGACATCTTGAACAACCGCAGTGGCAAGGTCGCGCACGAGGTGACGCCGACCGGTTCGGTGTACTTCGGCTCGAACCAGAGCGCGGGTAACACCGACGAGACGGTGAAGTTCCCCAGTACGGTCGCGCTGCTGTGGCGGTGGACCGGCGACAACAAGTTCCGCGACGAGATGTACGACTTCAGCGTGCGGAACCTGCAGTACGTCTACAAGAACCTCGACAAGGACGGCGACGGGTGGCCCGAGGGCCTCGCGAACGTCGAACGCGCCGGCATGGGAGTGGAGAAGCTCGACAGCACCGTGTACCTCGCGCGCGGGCTGCGCGACCTCGCCGACCTCGCTGCCTCCAAGCACGATGTGAAGGTGCAGCAGTGGGCGACCGGCAGGGCCAACGACCTCGAGTCCCGTTTCGAGGCGCAGTGGTGGGTGCCGCAGGCAATGGGATACGCCGACTCGGTGGACGAGGCAACCGACCCGGCGAACGACAACACCCCGATCTTCCAGCGGCACTGGATCGGCGTGACGCCGATGGAGGCCGTACTCAACCGCCCGGGCAACACTTCACCGCTCGCGTCGCCGGAGCACGCGAACACCGCACTCGATCAGCGCGAGAAGCCTTGCTACACAGGAGAATTCGGCCTGTTCCACACCGGTACCGGGCCGACGTCCGACCCGAAGGGCAACCCCGGCGCATCCTGTGACGGCATCGTGTCGCAGGTGCCGAGCGAGCGCAGCATCTTCGGCCTGAACACCTCGATCATGGCCGTGGCGGAAGGCAACTTCGGGCGCCTCGGTACGAAGCAGCAGCAGGTCTACACCACCGGGAACGCGCGGATCCAGCTCGACCCGTCGGTGTGGGAGACGCCGGGTGCGATGCCGGAGATCGCGCCGTCGCCGGACTCGGCCGCGAACATCGGCCGGCCGTTCTACGACCGTTCGATGGCGCTGCAGGCATGGGGTACGTACGGCATCTTGTGGCCGGTCGTCCACCAGCAGCTCGGTGTCGACCCGGATCTCGGTCACGGGCGGATTGCCGTGGTACCGCAGGTCCCGCAGGGCCAGCAGAAGGTGGCCGGCCGCAACATCCGGGTCGGCCGCGGAGCCGTCGACGTGTCGGCGCGCCTTGCTGGTAAGGCGTTGTCGACCGATGTGACCGCGAAGGGCGTCGGCGCGGCGCTCACGGTCGGTGCGGTCCTGCCGTCCGGCGCCACGGTCCGGAGCGTGACGGTCAACGGCCACGCTGCGTCGTACAAGCTCGTCACCACCACCCGCGGGACGGAGGTGCAGGTGCCGGCGCGCGGTGCGCACACGGCACTCGCGATCACGCTGAAGTAGGACGTACAGCCTCGGAGCCGGTCGGTGCGCAACCGTTCTGCGCATCGGCCGGTTCGGCATTTCCGGTACTTCGGAGGTCCCGCCTGCGCGGTCGGTTGCGCAACAGAAGGCGGGCCCCTCCGAGTATGAGTCGGAGGGGCCCGCGCAGCTGAAGGAAAGTGACGTCTCCAGCTTCCCGATACGGGTCCGTGGAGGCCGGCAGACCCCGTCACCGGTCTACCTCGGTGGGGATCCCCACCGCGAGGGCCCTCGGTTTCCGTTCGACCCGCCGCCCCGATCCGAAGCAGCGTGTCGACAGTTCTACGCCCGTCGGCCGGGTCGGCACAAGCCTTTCCAGGCAACAGATTCGGTCGTCCACAGTGATCGCGTAACCATCCACAGGAACGACCCAAGTTATGCACACCCCCTGTGCATAACGTCTCTTAGCCCTTAGGGGGTTTGAGGGGCATCGGCTGGAGGATGCGGTAGCCGGCGTACACGCCGAGAGCGCTCACTGCGAGCACCGACGGAACCGCGAGCGCGAGCGGTGGACGATGGTAGCCGAGGTTGTTCAGGACGTCGGCGAGCCACTGCGCGACGAGCAGGAACTCCGCCGCCGCGGCCGGCAGCAGCGCGAGCGGCAGCACCAGGAGACCGCGCCAGAACCGGAGCCGGAGGAACGTGATGCCGAGCAGCCAGCCGGTCACCTCGTGGGACACGATCAGCAGGAAGAACTCCGCGAAGATCAGGCCGGCCTGCGACGGGCTGGTGAACAGGTGCGGGTTGTTCAGCTTGTCGGGCCAGCCCTGCCACGCGTACAACCCGCGTTCCACCTGGTAGACCAGCACCCAGAGCAGCGCGGTCGCCGCCGCGGCGCCGGTCAGGTAGATGCCCGCGGCAAACGAGAACATCCGGCGGGTGACGCCCTGCGAGACCAGCAAGGAGAAGTACGCCGGGGTGATGGTGATGCCGATTGCCATCGAGAAGTACTTCGGCGACTGGGTCCCGTAGTCCCACGCGCTGCCGGTGACGCCGCCGGCCACGACCTGGATGACGACGCCGATGAGGAACAGGGCGAACACCATCACCACCCAGTAGCCCAGCAGCATCGGCCGCAGCCCGATCACCATCGACAGGACCACCTGCTTCAGCCGGTGTCCGTCGGTGACACCGCGCGGCAACACCGCCGTTTCAACTGTCGAACTCATGACGAGGCCCCAGTCAGGTGGACGAAGAGGTCCTGCAGGCCGACCGGGCCGATCTCCAGACCTGCCGCGGCAGCCTGGTCGAGCAGGGCGGGGTCGAGGTCGCCGAGGACGGTGGTGGACTTGGTGCCGCCGAGGCGCTCCTCGGCGAGCACGGTGAAACCGGCGGTGAACTCGTCGACCGCCGCGGACGGGCCGACGATCGAGGCGCCGCGACCGCGCAGGGTGTCCACCGGCGACTGCGTGACGAGCCGGCCCTTGTCCAGGATCACGACCTCCTCGAGCATCGCGCTGACCTCGCTGACCAGGTGCGTGGAGAGCACGATCGTGCGCGGTACCTCGACGTAGTCGGCGAGCAGCATGTCGTAGAACAG
>DASSDE010000376.1:0-6042 GCA_035697365.1 Kribbella sp.
TCCAACTCACCGACAACCCGATGGTCGCCTTGAACCACGTCGTCGCGGTCGCCATGGCGCGCGGCCCGACCGAGGGTCTCGAACTGCTGTCGACCATCGAAGCCGACGAGCGCATCACCAAGGACCATCGCCTGTCGGCGGTCCGGGCGCATCTTCTGGAACTGTCCGGAGACATCCGAGGCGCAAAGGCGGCGTACGAGCAGGCAGCGACCCGCACCACCAGCATCCCCCGACAACGCTACCTAAGATCCCGAGCCAACAACCTCTGATCCGCTAGTCCGGGGTGGGCCAGGAGGCGCGTTCTTCGGGGTGGGGGTCGGCGGTGGTGCCGGAGGCGGTGGCGAAGTGGCGGCTGAGGCGATTGTCCGTGGTGTAGGCGGGCCAGCCGGGGTTGCCGGTCTTGGCGAAGTCGACCCAGGTTTTGTGGACGAGGTCGGCGAGGTGCTGCGGGGGCGCGGAGCCGAGCATCGTCGCGGTGGATGGGTCGTCGAGGTTGTCGAAGACGAACGGCAGCTCAACGACGTGGCAGGCGCCGAGCCTGCCATTGCACGCGGGCGACCGCCAGCCGAATTCGTAGATGTACGTACCGGGATGCGCCTCGGCGAGCCAGAGCGCGGGCATGCGGTAGTACGCGTCGGTCATGATCGCGGCCAGCACCTCGCCCGGCGTGGACCCGCGCCGGTTCGCCCGATAGCGACGTACGCCGCTGATCGGCAGCCCGAAACGCAGCCCGGCCGCGGCGTACAGCATCGGAGTGCTGACCTTGGCGGCGGCGCCGGTCGGGATCAGGAACAGCCGCGCCTCCTCGCTGTTCGTACCGACCATCAGGTCGACGCCCGCGCCCGCACCGGAGCGGATCCGGTCGATCGGCGGCGCCGGCAGCAGCTCCCCGTCGACGACCGGACTGAACGGCAGCAACGTCCGGGCGACATCGCCCCACTTCTTCGCGCGCGATCTCGTCGCCTGTTGGCCGAGGTCGTCCTGCGCCGCGAGCACGACGTCGATCGGCACGTCGGCGATCGCCTCGCGGGTCGGCGCCGTACCGAGTGCGATGGCCAGCTTGGCGCCGACGATCAGGGCGGTCTCCGGGCCGATGGCGTTGTGCGCGGCGCCGGATTCGGCGATCGCCCGGTGGAAGAGCCCCTCCGCGCTCGGCATCGCGAGCAACGTACAGACACTCATCGCACCGGCCGACTCGCCGAAGACCGTCACGTTGGCCGGGTCGCCTCCGAACGCGGCGATGTTGTCGCGGACCCACGTCAGCGCCGCGATCTGGTCCAGCAGCCCGAGGTTCGGCGTACCGTCACCGAACCACAGGAACCCGTCGGCGCCGAGCCGGTAATTGATCGTCACCAGCACCACGCCGTCGCGAGCGAACCGGGCGCCGTCGTAGACCGACAGCGCGCCCGAACCGCTGGTGAACGATCCGCCGTGGATGAAGACCATCACTGGCGCCCGCCCTGCCAGGCCCGGCGTCCAGACGTTCAGGTTGAGGTAGTCGTCGCCCGGGATGACGCGTCGTGGCACCAGCGCACCCAGCTCGCTGGTCTCCGTCTGCGGTGCCGTCGCACCGTACGCGGTCGCGTCTCGGGGGGAGGTCCACGGCTCGGGAGGCTGCGGTGGCTCGAAGCGGTTCGGGCCGACCGGCGGCGCGGCGTACGGGATGCCCTTGAACGAAAGCACCTCCGCGTCGGTGCCGCGGACAGGCCCGTACTGCGTGCCGACGAGCGCCATCCGGCCAGGACCTCTCGTCAGCGCAGGCCGGTCGGGCGGGTCATCGCCAGGTTCAGCAGGTGTTCGACGAGGCTGGCGTAGTCCTTGCCGGAGGCCGCCCACAGCCGCGGGAACATGCTCGTCGGCGTGAACCCGGGCATCGTGTTGATCTCGTTGATGATCACCCGGTTGTCGGCGTCGACGAAGAAGTCGACCCGCGCCAGCCCCTCGGCCTCGATCGCGTCGAACGCGGTCAGTGCCTTGGCCCGGATCTCGTCGGCGAGCTCGGCCGGCAGGTCGGCCGGCACCGACAGCGCGAGGTACTCCTCGCCCTCGGGCAGGTACTTGGTCTCGAAGTCGTAGAAGTCGTGCCCGCCGCCGGACACCGCGACCTCGCCGCAGACGCTGACGTCCGGCTGCCCGCCGTCCAGCGTGCCGAGCACGCCGACCTCGATCTCCCGCGGGTCCTTCGCGGACGCCTCGACGATCACCTTCGGGTCGTGCGCCCGGGCCTCGACGATCGCGCCGTCCAGCTCGTCCAGGCTGTTCACCTTGGTGATGCCGAGGCTCGACCCGCCCCGGCTCGGCTTCACGAACACCGGGTAGCCGAGCGCGTCGACCGCCTCGCGGCAGGCGGCCGGGTCGCGTTTCCAGTCCCGGTCGCGGATCACCACGTACGGCGTGACCTCGAGCCCGGCCGCCTGGAACACGACCTTCATGTAGTGCTTGTCCATCCCGACGGCGCTCGACAGCACGCCGGAACCGACGTACCGGATGTCGGACATCTCGAGCAGGCCCTGGATGGTGCCGTCCTCGCCCCACGGACCGTGCAGCAGCGGGAACACCACGTCGACCTGGCCGAGGGTGCTCGGGACCTGCTCGGGCTCGCTGACCACGAGCTCGCGGTTGGCGCCGAACAGCACCGGCATCGCGGTCACGTCGACCTCCGGGAGCTTGCCGTCGGTGATCGACAGCCGCTCGGGATCGCCGCTCTCCAGCACCCAGTGGCCGCTGGTGCTGATGCCGACCGGGACCACGTCGTACTTGTCCCGGTCGATGACCTGCAGGACGTTCGCCGCGGTCACGCAGGAGATGGCGTGCTCGCTCGAACGGCCCCCGAAGACGACCGCGACCCGGGGCTTGCGTTGACCTTCTGAGTACTCACTCACCGGCTCGACTGTAGCGGTCCGGGGATGATGATCCGACCGGGGTTCGGTTAAGAGATGTTCAGATCGGCGCGTCCCAGGTCACCGGCAACGCTGTCACTCCGTACACGAGCGTGTTCTCCCGGTAGTCGATCTCCTCGAACGGTACTGCCAGTCGCAGCGTCGGGATCCGCGTGAACAAACGCGTGTACACCTCCTGCAACTCGAGCCTTGCCAACTGCTGACCGATGCATTGGTGCGGACCGAACCCGAAGGCGACATGCGCCGCCGCATCCCGTTCGAGATTTAGCCGGTCGGGATCCGGGAAGACGGTCTCGTCGCGGTTGGCCGACGACAAGGCGGCGATCAGATACTCACCCGTGTGGATTGTCGACGATCCGACTGTCAACTCTTCGGTGACGTAGCGAAACAGTCCGAAGTGCACCACCGAGAGGTACCGCAGCAGCTCCTCCACCGCGGCCGGCGCCTTCGACGGATCCGATCGCAGTACGTCGAGCTGCTCCGGGCTCCGCAGCAGCGCGAGGGTGCTGAGCGCGATCATGTTCGCGGTCGTCTCGTGGCCGGCGACGAGCAGCGTGACTCCGATCGTCACCAGCTCCTCGATGCTCAACGGCGTACCGAGCTCCTCGCCGCGGGTGATCAGCCGGGACAGCAGGTCGTCCTCGCGATGCGCCTGCTTCGCCAGTACGAGGTTGACGATGTACTGGTTCAGCTCGTCGCTGGCCTGTCCGATCTCGTCGGTGTACCCGTCGACGCGGACGAGCAGGGCGCTCCGCTCCTGGAACTCCCGGCGATCCGCGTACGGGACGCCGAGCAGCTCGCAGATCACCAGCGACGGGATCGGCAGCGCGAACTCCTGCACCAGGTCAACCGGGCCGCTTGTCGCCAGCAGCGCATCGATCCGCTCGTCGATCATCGCCGCGACCCGCGGCCGCAGCGCCTCCATCCGCTTGACCGCGAACTCGGTGGCGAGCATCCTGCGCAAACGTTTGTGCGCCGCGCCGTCGACCTGCAGGATCGACCCCGACTCCACCTCGCGGTCCAGGTCCGCATCGGGCACGACGTGATCCGAGGGCGCGAACCGCGAGCTCAGGCGGCTGTCGCGCAGCAGTGTCCGGACGTCGTCGTACCGGCTGATCACGTGCGCGTCGACACCGGCCGGTGTGGACACCCTCGTGGGCGCTTCGGTACGGCGGAACGCCGCGTACTCCGGCGCCGGGTCGAAGGGACAACCGGACGGCCTGCCGACGGGAAAGCTCTCGGTCACCGCTGCCTCCACTCGCTGCCTGGCCTCGCGTCTCCGCGAGATTATGGTAGTGACTACCATATGGCTGATGCTACCGATTCGATACGGCGTGCGGCGCGCCGGAGGCGGTACTCTGCCCGCGGAGGTGCTGATGGGACTGCGCGAGGTGAAGCGGGAGCGGACCCGCCGGCTGATCGCGGACAAGGCGTTCGAGCTGTTCGGCGACAACGGGTTCGGGCGGACCACGGTCGAGCAGATCGCGGCCGCGGCCGAGGTCGGTCCGAGCACCCTGTACCGGTACTTCCCGACCAAGGAGACGCTGGTCCTCGAGTTCGTCGACGACTGTCTGGCCGAGGCGGTTGCGTGGTTCCACGCCCAGCCTGCGCTGGAGCTGCCGGACGGGCTGCGGGCGGTCATCCAGCGCGTCCTCGCGCAACTGGAGACGAACCCGGATCGAGTCCGCGCGGTATTCGTGCTCGCCAAGCAGAACCAGTCGGTCAGCGCTCATCTGAACGAGCTGATCTGGCGCTTCCGCAACGACCTCGCCGACGAACTCGCCGGCCGTCTGCCCGCCGACCGCGCAGAAACGCGAGAGTTCGTCGCAGCCCTCTCCGCCGGAATCGCCATGAACGTCATCGAAACAGTGGTGCGAGCCTGGGTCGAAACCCCCGCCTCCAGCACTACCGCACCCGCCGCTGCCGACTCTGCCGACTCTGGCGACTTCACCTCACTGACCACCACGGCCGGCGCCGGCACGGGGACGGCGGACGCGCTCGCGCGGCGGGCGATGTACCTCCTCGGCACCGGCGGCATCCCCCTCCCCAGCCACCGCTGACCCACGGCACCCGCAGCCTGCCGCGCGCCGCTGTCTGCCCTCTGCCGCGGCGACGACCGAAGATGTGTGGGCCCTGGTGCTCGGATGTTCGGACGTCACTGGAGGATGTGGGCATGACTGCTGATCTCGATCCGTCGACTGTTGTTGTTCACGCCGGGCGGCCGGAGCGGGTGCCGAATGCACCTGTTGGTGGCTCGCCGGTGTTCAGTTCGACGTACGTTGCGGGCGGCGACCGTGGATACGGGCGATTCGGGAACGAGGCGTGGACGGCACTCGAGGAGACGCTCGGCCGGCTCGAGGGCGGTCGGGCGCTGACCTTCGCGTCCGGGATGGCGGCCGCGGCGGCGATCGCGGACCTGGTCCCCGTCGGTGGCCGGGTCGTCGCGCCCGAGCATGCGTACTCCGGCGTCCTCGCCCTCCTCGACCAGCAAGCCGCAACCGGCCGCCTGACAGTCGACCGAGTAAACATCGCCGACACCGACGCAGTAACCCGCACCCTGAACAGCACGCCCGGCAACGGCACAGCTTTGTTGTGGATCGAGTCGCCGACCAATCCGGCGATGGAGGTGGCCGACATTCCTGCGCTCGCCGCGGCTGGTCATGCGGCTGGGGCGACAGTTGTTGTTGACAACACGTTTGCCACTCCACTGTTGCAGCAGCCGTTGCGGCTCGGGGCGGATGTGGTGATGCACTCGGCGACGAAGTTCATCGCCGGCCATTCGGACGTGATCCTCGGTGCGGTCGTGACCGCGGACGACGAACTGTGGTCCGCGATCGAGCTGCGCCGCCGGAGCCTCGGCGCCATCGCCGGATCGATGGACGCCTGGCTCGCACTCCGCGGTCTCCGTACGCTGGCGCTCCGCCTCGAACGCTCACAGTCGAACGCCGCGTACATCGCCGAACGCCTCCTGCAGCACCCGCGGGTCAGCCGAGTCCGCTACCCCGGCCTGCCCGACGACCCCGGTCACGCCCGCGCGGCCGCGCAGATGTCCGGCTTCGGCGGAATCCTCGCGTTCGAACTCGGCGGCGACGCCGCGTACGCCCAGAAGGTCTGCGAGAGCACCGAACTCTGGGTCCACGCC
>DASSDE010000377.1:0-17823 GCA_035697365.1 Kribbella sp.
GACCGGCCGTCGACGTGCTGGACCGTCACGGTGCCGGCGTCCTCGCCGACGACCCGCAGCGCATCCAGCGCGAGCTCGCCGAGGAGTTCGCGGACGGCGACCTCGGCGGCCTGACCGCGCTTGCTCCAGGTGGAGCGGCCGCGCAGCCCGGTCAGAACTGTCTCCCCACGATCGGCCGCGGCGAGTACTTCGACCGCTGTGTCGACCGTGAGGTGGCCGTGCATGGTTCCGGCCGGCAGATACGTCGCTGTCGGCGCAAACCGGTGCCCGCCGAGATGAGTGGCCTCCCACACGCGGCCCGGTACCCGTTCGGCGAGTCCGGAGACGAGCGGTCGGCCGAGTACGGCGCAGCAGCCGTCGCGCTTGCCATTCGTACAGACCAGAACGATCGGCTCGTCGACCGGCGCCAACGAGGGCAGTGATGCGACAACGGCCGCACGGTCACCACGCGCGACCGCGCGCAGGTCGAGCGCATCCAGCTCGACCGGATCGACGACCTGGCCGCCGAGCATCCACGTACGCCCGGGGGAGGTCGACGCGACGAAGACCTGGCGCGCCCGCCCGACCGCGTCCGCGTGGCGGCCGGGGGAGCGGATCAGGCCGAACCGGACGTCGAGCTTCTTGCACCGGTCGTCGAAGGCGCCACCGAAGACTGGATCCAGGTGGCTCTGCGTCGGTGCTTTGGCGCCCCACGGACCCGGCTGCTCGACGACGACCCAGCCGGTTGCGACCACCGCGGTGCCGGGCAACGGCTCCTGGAGCACCCGACAGAACGTCGAGCACAGGCCGGAGGCAGGTGCGGGGCTCACAGCATCACACGGTACGCGACGTGAGTCGGCTGTCCCTCATGATGATCATCATGTGTGCGCTGCACCACGTCCGCGGCCGGGACCAGCAGAGCGCCGGCCGAGCAACAGCGCACCGAGGACAGCCGCCAGGAACGCGCACACGGCTGCCCCGGCGAAGATCGCGTGCACTTGTGAAACGGCTGCGTCCCGGAGCGCGTCGACGTACGGCCGGCAGTTCGCCGGTGACGACGGGCAGAGCTCGTTCGGCGTTTTGATGCCTTCGGCAAGCGCGTAGTACCGGCGCAGGCCGATCGCGGTCAGCGCGGAGACGCCGACGAGCATCCCGACCATCCGCGCTACGACCACCAGCGCGCTGACGAGACCGTGGCTGCCGGTCGGCGTGGCTCCGAGCATGGCGGTGTTGAGTGGCGACAGCGCGAGCCCGAACCCGAGACCGCAGCCCAGCAGTACGACGGTCGCGGGCCAATGATCCAGCGCCGTACGGCCCCAGTACGCCATCACCACGAACATCGCCCCGGACAGTCCGAGTCCCGCACCGGTGATCAGCCCGAGCGCGTACCGGCGCGTCAACCACCCACCGGCCACCGCGCCGACCGGCAGCGCGATCAGGAACCGCAGCAGCACCAACGCGGCGTCCAACTGTCCGCCGCCCTGTGTTGTCCGGGCAAACACCGGTACGTCCACCAGCGCGGCTATCAATGCGCAACCGATCAGAAAACTGACCAGGAGCGAGCCCCACGCCGCCCGACTGCCGAGCAGCCCACGCGGGACGATCGCGGCCGGCGTACGACGCTGCCACAACCCGAACGCGACCGCGCAGACGGCCGCCGCGACGAGCAGCCACGGTCCAGCCGGCGACATGAGCTGCCGCTCAGGATCGGCCGTCGCGAACGCGAGCACGACACCCGCCAGCGCGAGCGCAAGCAGCACCGCACCGACGAGATCCACCTGCGCCAGCACACCAGCCAGCCGGCCGCGACTGCGCTGCAGAACGAGACCGAGCCAGCCGAGCGCGAGCACGAGTGCGGCGACCCCGATCGGGGTGAGCAGCCGTGACGTCCCGGTGAAGGGCACGAATGGCAGGCCGAGCGTGACGCCGGACGCGAGGCTGTCCGGTGCGGTGAGGGTCAGGCCGAGCGCGATGCAGGCAAGCAGCCCGATCACGCCGGAGACCTGTGGGCGCCACCGGCGCCGGAGCAGCAGTGCGAGCACGACCGCGACCACGAGGTTCAACCAGAAGATGTACCGCCAGTCGGCCACCGCGAGGACGGCGGCACCGAGCAGCGGCCCGAGCACCGAGCCGAGTTCCTGGACCGCACCGACCACACCCAACGGCAGCCCGCGCCGATCAGCCGGCCACAGGTCGGCCACGAGCGCCAGCGTCGCGGGCACCAGCCCACCACCGCCGACACCTTGGAGAAACCGACCGGTTACCACCAGGGGCAGGTCGTAGGCGCCGGCTGTCACCAGGGACCCGACCGCGAACAGCAACAGTGCCCCGACGAGCACCGGCGTCCGGCCGACGACGTCCGCGATCCGGCCGATCAGCGGCAGTACCGCGATGTAGCCGAGCAGGAACCCTGAGATGATCGGCGCCGCCCGCTGCAGTTCGTCCGCCGACAGCCCGACGCCGGACATCATGTCCGGCAGCGCGAGGACGACGACGTACGTGTCCGCCGCCGCGAAGGCGACCGCGATCGACGCGAGCGTCAGGTGGGTCCGCGCCGAGGTCCGCCCCGATGTCCGCCCCGATGTCGGCCCCGATGTCACGGTGCGGTGATCTCGACCTTCTCGCCGTACTTGTCCAGGGTGACGTCGTAGCTGCTGGTGGTACCGGAGTAGAACGGTCCGGTGATCGTGGCCGACACCAGTTGCCCGCTGTCCTTGTCGATCTTGAACGTGCTCGGGAAGCTGCCGTCGGCCGGTGCCTTCGGGAAGATGCCCTGCAGCGATCTGCCCTCGACCGAACCGGTCACCTCGGTGAGCACCTTCGACCCGTCGCGGGTCTGGCCCTTCACCTTCGCGTCCTTGAGCGTCGGCAGTACGGCAGTGAGGCCCTTGGCGGGATCGAGCAGGATCGCCGGGTCCGGCGCACCGAGCCCGGCGAGCTGGCTCGGCGTGAGCTCGATGAAGGCCGGTGCGAACGACACCTTGGCGTACACCTTGCTGCCGACGGCGACCACCTCGGCGTCGATCGGCGACCCGCTGGACCGCACCGTCAGCTTGCCCTTGAACGCCGGCGCGTGGGTCGCGACGCCGTCACCGCTGCCGAGGGTCTGCGCGTTCTGCGGCAGGTCGCGCCCGGTCAGCACGATGTGCACGCTGGCCGCGTCATCGATCGCCTTCTTCGCGCCGGTCAGCAGTGCGACCGCGTCCCCGCCGGTGTCGCCACCACCTCCGGCGGTGTCCTTCTTGTCGTTGCAGCCCGCCACGGCAAGGACGACGACCGCGCACAGCGCGAGCATTCTCTTCACGGACGTCAGCCTGCCAGATCGGAAGCGCACGCTGCGATCGGCTGCGCGACCGGTACGCCGGAACCGTCCCGGCGCGGGTCGATCGGCGGCAGCTCGACCGGTGCGCCGCTGCTCGCGCTGGCCTTCACCGGAGCCACACCGACGTACCCGAGCAGGAGGCCGTCCTCGCCCTTGAGCAGCCGCTGGCAGCGCACACCGCCGGTCCCGCGGCCCTTGCCCGGGTACTCACTGAAGGGGGTCACCTTCACGGCACCGACCTCGGTCCCCGGCAGCGCCGACGACGAGCCCGCGATCGTCACGACCTGCGCGTCGCGGCTGCTGTCCACAGCCCCGAAGAAGACGACCTTCTGCTTCGCCGCCAGCCGGACGCCGGCCATGCCGCCGGCGGTCCGGCCCTGCGGCCGGACGGCGGACGCGGAGAAGTGCAGGAGCTGGGCGTCGGACGTGATGAAGCACAGCTCCTCCTCGCCCGTCGTCAGCTCGACCGCTCCGACGACCTGGTCGCCGTCCTTGAGCCCGATGATCTCCCACGAGTCGCGGTTGCTCAGGTGGTCCGGTACGACGCGCTTCACGACACCTGCCGACGTACCGAGAGCGACGCCGACCGAGTCCGGGTCCATCGTGGTCAGCGCGAGCGCCTTCTCACCCGGCTCCAGCGAGACGAACTCCGCGGTCGGCGCGCCACCCTGCAGGTTCGGCGCGTTCGCGGTCGTGGGTACGGCGGGCAGGTCGAGCGATTCGAGCCGGATCAGCCGGCCGGCGCTCGTGATCAGGCCGTACTGACCGCGGGCGGTGCTCTTGATCGCGGACACGATCGCGTCGTGCTTGGCCCGCGACTCGGTCGGCCCGAACGGCTCGATGCCGTTGGTCCGGGCGAGCAGGCCGGTGGAGCTCATCAGGATCCAGCACGGGTCGTCGCTGACCTCGAGCGGTACGGCGGCCGTCTTGGTCGCGCCGGACGACTCCAGCAGCACGGTCCGGCGCGGCGTGCCGTACGTCTTCGCGACCTCGGCGAGCTCGTCGGAGACCGTCTTGCGGAGCAGTTTCGGGTCGTCGATGATCGCGGTCAGGGCCTCGATCTCGCGCTCCAGCTCGCCCTTCTCGGTCTCCAGTTCGAGCTTGGAGAACTTCGTCAGCCGGCGCAGCGGCATGTCCAGGATGTAGTTCGCCTGGATCTCGGACAGGTCGTAGATCTCGATCAGCCGGGACCGCGCCGCGGCGGAGTCGTCGCTGCTGCGGATCACCTGGATGACCTCGTCGATGTCGAGGATCGCGATCAGCATGCCCTCGACGATGTGCAGCCGGTCCTGCGCCTTCTTCCGGCGGAACTCGCTGCGCCGCCGGGTGACGTCGTAGCGATGGTCTAGGTAGACCTCGAGGAGCGGCTTCAGGCCGAGCGTCCGCGGCTGGCCCTCGACCAAGCAGACGTTGTTGACGTGGAACGAGTCCTCGAGCGGGGTCAGCTTGTAGAGCTGCTCCAGCAGCGCCTCGGGGACGAAGCCGTTCTTGACCTCGATCACCAACTGGGTGCCGTGGGTACGGTCGGTGAGGTCCTTGACGTCCGCGATGCCCTGGAGCTTCTTGCTCTGCACCAGGGTCTTGATCTTCTCGATCACCTTCTCCGGGCCGACCGAGTACGGCAGCTCGGTGACCACGATGCCCTTGCGGCGCGGGGTGACGTTCTCGATCCGGGCGGTGGCGCGCATCTTGAAGCTGCCGCGGCCGGTCGCGTACGCGTCCTTGATGCCGTCCAGGCCGACGATCTTGCCGCCGGTCGGCAGGTCCGGCCCGGGGACGAACCGCATCAGGTCGTCGAGGTCGGCGTTCGGCGTCTTGATCAGGTGCCGCAGCGCCTGGATCACCTCGACCAGGTTGTGCGGGGCCATGTTCGTCGCCATGCCGACCGCGATCCCGGCGGCGCCGTTGACGAGCAGGTTCGGGAAGGCGGCCGGCAGCACCGCCGGCTCCTCCTCCTGGCCGTCGTAGTTGGCCTTGAAGTCGACGACGTTCTCACTCAGCCCGTCCGTCATGGCAACCGCCGGCGGCGCCATCCGGCACTCGGTGTTGTGATTGACGAAACCGCCGGCGAGGAACGAGTGGTCCTCGCTGTCGACGCGGATCGAATAGACCGCCTCCGGCGCGCAGTCCTCGACCGCGGTCACCTCGACGAAGCGATAGCCGGAGTCCATGATCGGCGCGACCACCGAGAGAACCTCGGGGTCCTTGAACTTCGTGACCAGCAGGCTGCGATCGGCCTGCCAACGCTCGAACCAGTCGAAGTTGTGGTTGAGCAGCCAGCTTCTGCCCGTTCCGCGGACCGGCTCCAGGGCGTCGCGCACGTAGTCCGCGACGTACGGTGCGTAATCGCGGGTGAGACGGTGGGTGTATCGAGGTGCGCGCGCGAGCAAGGCCCGGAGCTTGTGCCGCTTGGCCGCGAGGAAGCCGATCCGCTCGCTGAACGCATGGATGTTGTGCTGCCCGGAGATCACCAGGCGGTACTCGCCGCGGGAGTAGTGCGTGAGATTGCTGTGGACGCCGAATTCGAGCAGCAGTTCCTGAAGCCCGGAGGCCAGTGCCTGACTGTACGTCGAGTACTGGATCGTCATGGACGCGTCGTTGGCGCGCCGAATCCCGCCGTCCCCCTCGTACAGCGCCATCAGGAACGCGCGCTTGATCCCTACAGTGCCGTTCCACACGGCCTCGGGGATGTGTTTGTCGGCGGCCTTGAAACCGATCATGCTCGCGAGCGGGCTCTCCCGGAACGCGCTCAGGTTCTGGATGTCGAGCTCGTGGATCGTGCGCTCCGACCGGGGAGCCTTGCGCGAGTAGACGTAGCGCGGGCCGCCGACAACCGCGTCGTACGCCGCGAGAATGTACTCGAAGTACTCGTGGTCGGTGTTGTTGAAACCGGCTCGGTCCGCCGAGGCGAAGCCCTCCGACACCCAGGCGCCGAACAGCGTGCCGAGACTCATTTCGTGAGCCATCGGAACGTCCGTCGTCCAGGCGTTGCGCGCGAGACACACCACCGTCCCCGGCGTCACCTCGTCGAGCCGCAGCCACTGGAAGACGGGTACGCCGGCGACCGGCACCAGGCACAGCACCGGGTGGTTGTGACTGCCACGGAGCGCGTGGCCGCTCTTGGTCACCAGCTTCTTCACCGGATGGACGCCGGAATTGAAGATCTTGCTCGCGTGGACAGGTTTGCCGTCCTTGTCGAGAACCGTCAGGTCGATGAAGGCCTCGGAGTTCTCCGGGAGGTTCATCAGGTCGGCGATCCTGGGCGAGCTGCCGTCGGCGAGTCGCACGCGGGTGTCACCGGTCAGGCAGTACCGCATCGCCGCGGGTCCGTCGTCCAGGGAGCCGAAGTTGCCGTGCGGGTCGATCAGGGGGACGCGCATCGACCAGGTCTGGCCGGTTCGGACGAGGGCGTCGTAGATCGCGCCGTCGCCGTGCGGGTGGTACTTACCCATGACCTCGCCGACGACGCGGGCGCACTTCACGTGCGCGCGGGCGGGGCCGATGTTGTTCTCCGCCATCGAGAACAGGATCCGCCGCTGGACCGGTTTCAGCCCGTCGCGCGCGTCCGGCAGGGCCCGCGAGTAGATCACCGAGTAGGCGTACTCGAGGTAGCTGGTGCGCATCTCGTCGGAGACGTCGACGTCGAGGATGTGCTCCTCGAAGTCCTCGGGTTCGGCGGTACTGGTACGACGTGCCATTCGGGTCTACGAACTCCTCGATCAAGTGGTACCGGCGCCGCGACGGTCCGGCACCGCCCCTATTGTCCCTGCTCACCCATCATTTGCCTGGTCACGACCCGCAGAAGGTATGCGGTCGGGGCCAAGGCGGACCCTACCGCCAAGGTCAGACAGAGCGCGCCGATGGCCAGCAGGATGCCCCACGGGACCGTCGTCGGTACGTCTGTCAGCCCCGCTGTCATCGCGTGCCGGATCAAGACACCGACGGTGATCGTGGTCGCGGTCCCGAGGCTCAGTGCGACCGCGCCGACCAGGGACGACTCCCACAGCACCATCCGCCGCAGTTGCGCTCCGGTCGCGCCGAGTAGTTGTGCCGTACGGAACTCGTGGCGCCGCTGCAGACTGCTCATCAGGAGCGTGTTGGCGATCGCAATCGCGCTGTAGAGCGCGGCCGGCCCGAGCAGCATCACGAGTCCGACCTGATTGCCCTTCCGGAGCCCCTCGGTCTGGTCCGCCACCCACTCCGCGGCGAGCTGTGCGTGCGGGAGCCGCTGTACGAGGTCCGCTGCCGGCACGCCGTCCGCGGGCAGCACGAAGCTCCGCTCGACCTGGGCGTCCGGTGCATGCCTGCGCGCGACGTCGAGCGGGATCAGGTACGACGAGTTCACCCCGAAGGCGTCCTTGACGATCGCGACCACCCGCAGCTTCACCGGCTGCCGGTCCAGAAACACCACCGGGATCTCGTCGCCGACCCGGTAGTGCTCGAACCCGGCCGCCTGCTTGGCGACTGCGACCGCGTTGCCGGTGAGCCCACTCAGATCGCCGTCCAGCACCCTGAGCTCCCGAGTCTGCGCAGTGATCGCCGGGTCGATCCCCTCGACGTCCTCCAACTGCGCGTCGTCCTCCGAGATCCGCACCAGCTGCGTCGGTACGGCAGCGTCCACCGCTTTCAGATCGGGGCCGGGAACGGGGGCTGCTCCGGTGACCACGATCGGCGCCCGGACCGCATCCCGAATCGTCGCCGCCGAGCTGTCCGCGGCGAAGCTCAGGCTGAGCACCATCGAGCCGGCGATGGCGGAGATGGCGAGGATGGGGGCGGCCAACGAGGCGCTCCGGCGGGGCGCGGCGACGACGTTGCTGCGGGCCAGTCGCCCGGACACGTGCGTCCAGGCGACCAAGGGCGCCGCCCACAGCCGGCCGAGGACCGGTACGACGAGGGGTGCGAGCAGCGTCAGCGCGATCACGATCACCATCGGCGTGAACATCGCCAGCGGTACGGCACCCTCACCGGTCGACGGCCGGATCAGCGTGAGCATCGCGATCGCGCCGGCCAGGAACAGCAGCCCGAACCCGATCCGTACCGGCCCGATCCGCGGCGGTTCCAGCGCGGCCTCGCGGAGCGCGTCGATCGGCGCGACCTTGCCGGCCCGGCGCGCGGCCGAGCGGGCACCGAGCAGTGCGACTGCCATCCCCGCTCCGACCGCGATCGCGAGCGGTACCCACGGCGCCGCGGGCTCGAGCTTCACCGGCGCCAGTTCGGTGTACGAGGCCTTGCTCAGCAGCAGGGGAGTGGCGAGCTGGGCCGCGACCGCTCCGGTGAGCGAGGCGGCGAGCGCGACGACGAGCGCCTCGCCGACGATCATCCGGCGCAGCTGCCGCGGCGTCGCCCCGATCAGCCGGAGCAGGCCGAGCTCCTGGCGCCGGGACGCGACCGCGAACGCGAACGTACTCGCGATCACGAAGATCGTGATGAAGCCGCAGATCACCCCGACCATGCTGAGGACCGTCTGCAGCCCGGACACGTCGGCGTCGGTGAGCGGGACCTTGACGTGCCGGGCCGGATTGTCGGGGCCGCCGAGCGTGGTCACGCTGATCGTCGACGAGTCCGGCCGGTGGTAGCCGATGGTGGCGGCCGTCGTGGTCGCGGCCAGGCCGAGCATGAACACGCCGACCGCGAGCGCCACGAACGAGCCGGCGTACAGCGAACGGTGCTGCCCGACCGTCTGCCGGCTGAGCTGGAACATCATCGTTCGAGCTCGCTCATCGCGGCCGCGATCTGGGCGGGGGTGGCGCGGTCGAGGTGCCCGGCGAGCAGCCCGTCGGACAGGAACAGCACCCGTTCGGCGTACGCGGCCGCGACCGGGTCGTGGGTGACCATCACGACGGTCTGTCCGGCGCGATCGGTGGCCGCGCGCAACAGTTCGAGGATCTGCCGGCTGGTTCCGCTGTCGAGGGCGCCGGTCGGCTCGTCGGCGAAGAACACCGATGGCTGGGTGATCAGCGCCCGCGCAATCGCGACCCGCTGCTGCTGACCGCCTGACAATTCCGCGGGCCGGCGTTTGGCCTTACCGTCCAGGCCGACCTGCTCCAGTACGCGAAGTACGTCACTGCGCGCCGGGCGTCGGCCGGTGAGCCGCAAGGGGAGTGCAACGTTGTCGTACACGGTCAGGGACGGCAGCAGGTTGTACGCCTGGAACACGAACCCCATCTCGCTGCGGCGCAGCTTGGTGAGCTCGACCTCGTTCAGCGTGCCCAGGGTGACTCCGTTGAGTACGACGGTGCCTGTGGTCGGATGATCGAGCCCTGCGGCGCACTGCAACAGCGTCGACTTGCCGGAGCCGGACGGTCCCATCACCGCAGTGAACGAGCCGCGGGCGAAGTGGTACGTCACCCCGCGCAGCGCGTCGACCGCTCCGGCCTTGGAGCGGTACGTCTTGGTGATGCCGTCCAGCAACAGAGCAGGTGGCTCAACTGGTGCAACAGAGGGATACGTCGGCGCGGTCGCGGTCATGCTGCCAGCCAACCGCCGTACGTCGCCCCGCACCTTGGCCTACACACGAGACCTGCAGTAGCGCGCACGCTACCGCCCAACCAGCCCCCACCACCCTAGGCTGTGACCGGTGGACAGTCCGAAGACGGTTTGGGGAGCGCTGGCGTCGCCGCGCTATCTGATCTCGTCGTGGCCGTGGCGCAGTTATGCGTACCTGCTTACGTCCGTGCCGGTCGGCGCGCTGGCCATCGGGGTTCTGGCCGGGCTGGCGGGGCTGAGTGCGCTGCTCAGCCCGATCCTCGTGGGCATCCTGATGATCAGTTCGTTCCCGCTGATCGGCGGGGCGATCGGCTGGCTGGAGCGCCGCAGGGCCGGCCTCGTGCTCGCGGACGGGATCAGCAGCCCGCATGCGAAGCTGCCAGCGGCGCTCGGAGTGCGCGAGAAGCTCAAGTTCCGCCGGCGCGAGCAGGCGTCGATGCGTGGGCTGGGGTACGGGTTCGTTCTGGGGGTACTGATCTGGCCGCTGAGCGCACTGTTCGCCGGTGTCAGCGTCACGACACTGGTCATCACACTCGGGGCGCCGATCATCGCCGACGGCGAGGAGATGGGCATGGGTCCGTGGACGCTGGACTCGGCGCGCGAAGGGTTCGTCTTCCTGGTCCTGTTCGGTCCGGTGTTCTACGCGGTCAGCTCGTACCTGCTCGGCGTCATCGCGGGCGCGGAGGCCTCGCTGGCGAAGGCGATGCTCGGCCCGCGACAGGTGGAGCTCCAACGCAACCTCGCGGAGCTCAGGCGGTCCCGCCTCGACCTGGTCGACGCGTTCGAGACCGAGCGCGTACGGATCGAGCGGCACCTCCACGACGGCGTCCAGCAGCGGCTGGTCGGGCTGACGATGACGCTCGGCCTGGCCGAGCTGGACCTGCCCGAGGGCGAGGGCCGGCGGCTTGTCGTGAAGGCACATGCCGAGGCGGAGGCGGCGCTCGCCGACCTGCGCGCGGCCGTCCGCGGCATCCATCCGCGGGTCCTGGTCGATCACGGTCTCGAGGCGGCCGTACGGGAAGTGGCCGACCGGATGCCGTTGCCGGTGTCGTTGCACTTGACGATCCCGGGCCGGCTGCCCGGGCCGATCGAGGCGGCGGCGTACTTCGTGGTCAGCGAAGCGCTCGCCAACGTCGCGAAGCACGCGCAGGCGTCGACGTGTGACGTGTCCGGCTGGGTGGACCGCGAGCGGCTGGTGATCTGCGTACAGGACGACGGCATCGGTGGTGCGAAACTCGGTGCCGGCACCGGACTGACCGGTCTGGTGACGCGGCTGGACGCGCTGGGCGGCACACTCGACGTCGACAGCCCACCCGGAGGGCCGACGCGACTGAGGATGGAGTGCCCGTGCCGACTCGGCGACTGACGATCGTCCTGGCCGAAGACTCGCTGCTGCTGCGTGAGGGGCTGGCGAGCATCCTCGACCGCGCCGGGCACGAGGTGCGGGACACGGTGGGGGACGGGGACACGCTGCTCGCGGTCGTCCGCAAGGACCCGCCGGACGTGGTGATCACCGACGTACGGATGCCGCCCGGACACAGCGACGAGGGGCTGCGGGCCGCGGCGGCGATCCGGGCCGAGCTGCCCGCGATCGGGATCCTGGTGCTCTCCCAGTACGTGGCCGACGCGTACCTGTCGACGTTGCTGGAGACAACGACCGCCGGGATCGGCTACCTGCTCAAGGACCGGGTCGGGCACGTCGCCGAGTTCCTCGAATCGCTCGACCGGGTCGCGAACGGCGGCACCGTGGTGGACCCGGAGGTGGTCCGTCAGCTGCTTGCGCGGCGGCGGAACGACGGGCCGCTGGCCGCGCTCACGCCGCGGGAGCTGGAGGTGCTCGCGCTGATGGCCGAGGGCCGGGTGAACTCCTCGATCGCGGAGCAGCTCGTGGTGAGCGAGGCCGCGGTCCGCAAGCATGTGGGAAACATTTTCGCCAAGCTGCGGTTGGAAGAAGGGTTGGACCGGCGGGTGTCCGCGGTGCTGACCTACTTGAGAGGTTGATGATGGACGAGGCGATCCGGAAGATCCTGGCCGACTGCGACACCTGGGCCGTGGTCGGACTGTCGAACAACACGAGCCGGGCGGCGTACGGCGTTGCGCGGTTCCTGCAGAATCACGGGAAGCGGATCGTGCCCGTGCATCCGTCGGCGGAGACCGTGCACGGCGAGCAGGGGTACGCAACGCTCGCGGACATCCCGTTCCCGGTCGACTGCGTGGACGTGTTCGTCAACTCGGCCCTGGCCGGCGACATCGCGGACCAGGCGGTGGAAATCAACGCCAAGGCGGTGTGGTTCCAACTCGACGTAGTTGATCAGGACGCCTACGACCGCACGACCGCGGCGGGACTGACGATGGTCATGAACCACTGCCCGGCGATCGAGTGGGCACGCCTCGGACCGGCAAGCCGGTGACGCGCTGGCGGCCTACAACGCGAAGTACGCGGCCGAGATCACCGGCCTCGGGATGACGGCCGACGAGTTCCACGCGGCGTACTCGGTGCTGATCCGGATCACTCCGGAGAAGCTGCGCGGCTTCTAGCCCGAGCTGTCGGTCGGCGACCGCGGAACCGGGGGCGGTTCCCGGTTCCATCGGCGCGTGCGGGTCAGTTCAGGTAGCCCTCGACGGTGTCGGTGGAGCGGGCGGCGGCGTCGTCGGGGTTCTCGCCGAACTCGCGCTTGGCGCGACGCTGCCGGAGCAGGTCCCAGCACTGGTCCAGCTCGACCTCGAGCGTCCGGAGGCGGGTCTTCTCGTCGTCGTTGCCGATCTGCCCGGCCGCATGCTTCGTGCGGAGTTCGTGCTCCTCGGCGACCAGCTCGTCGATCCGGCCGAGGATGCCCTTGTCGTCAGTCATGAGGTAACTGTACGGCCGTCCGGCAGGCTGGATCGGGACAGCAACTCGGTGATCACCAGGATCGCGATCGACTCGGCCGCGACCAGACCGATCAGTACGACGAGCTGCAGCGCGGCGGCCTCGACGGGGGAGGCGCCCCCGAGGACCATGCCGACGAACGCCCCGGGCAGCGTGACCAGGCCGACCGTCCGCGTCTGGTCCAGAGCCGGCAGCAGCGCATCACCCGCGACCGGCCCGACCACCAGCTTGAACGCGTCCGGCTGCAGCAGCCCGATCGACAACCCGGCCTCGAACTCACCGAACCGGCTCTGGTACTCGCTCAGCACCCGCCGCCCGGCCAGCGTGGTCGCGGTCATCGTGCCGCCCACGATGATGCCGCCCATCGGCAGGATGGTGGCCGGGTTCCGCGGCACGACACCCGGCAGGATCAGCAGCAGCAGTACGGCGAACGCACCGCTTCCGATCGCGGTCGCGCAGTACATCCACTGCCGCGGTACCACCGCCGTGCCGTGCAGACGCCGCGTGCTCGTGAAGGTCGCGACGCCGAACATCAGCAGTACGAACGCGAGCGCGCCCACGGTGTGCTGCAGCGCGACGCCGACGACCGCGCCGACGGCCGCGAGCTGTACGACAGCCCGCAGGGCCGCGGTCACGATCCCCTTGTCGTGCCGCAGCCCCGCGTACCGCGAAGCCGCGACACCGAACGCGATCAGCAACGGCAGGACGCCGACGGCTGCCCAGCCGAGGCCGGTGTGGAACGACATCGGCGGCTACTTGAAGTCGGCCTCGTCGTAGGTCTGCCCGGCGTTCCCGCTCGCCACCTTGGCTGCCTCGTCCGCGCGCAGTTCGACGCGCCGGATCTTCCCGGAGATCGTCTTCGGCAGGTCGGCGAACTCGAGTCGCCGGATCCGCTTGTACGGCGCCAGGTGCTCGCGGCAGAAGGCCAGGATCTCCCCGGCCAGCTCCGGCGACGGCTCGTGCCCGGCGGCCAGGACGACGTACGCCTTCGGGACGGCGAGCCGCACCGGGTCCGGGGACGGGACGACCGCGGCCTCGGCGACGGCCGGGTGCTCGATCAGCACCGACTCCAGCTCGAACGGCGAGATGCGGTAGTCGCTGGCCTTGAACACGTCGTCCGAGCGCCCGACGTACGTGATGTAGCCGTCCGCGTCACGGCTCGCGACGTCACCGGTGTGGTAGTACCCGTTGCGCATCACCTCGGCGGTCAGCTCGTCGGCGTCGCGGTAGCCGCGCATCAGCGGGACCGGGGCGGGTGCGAGCTCGATGCAGATCTCGCCGTCGTCGCCGATCTCGTCGGTCGCCGGGTCGATCAGCGCGATGCTGTACCCGGGCAGCGGGCGGCCCATCGAGCCGAGCTTCACCGGCTGGCCGGGCGGGTTGCCGATCTGCGCGGTGGTCTCGGTCTGGCCGTACCCGTCGCGGATCGTGACGTCCCAGGCGTTCCGGACCTGATCGATCACCTCGGGGTTCAGCGGCTCGCCGGCCGAGATGCACTCGCGGATCCGGACCTCGACCGCGGACAGGTCGGCCTGGATCAGCATCCGCCAGACCGTCGGCGGCGCACAGAACGTGGTCACGCCGTACGTCTGCAGTACGTCCAGCATCTTCTCGGCGTTGAAGCGCGTGTAGTTGTACAGGAAGACGGTCGCGCCGGCGTTCCACGGGGCGAACACGTTGCTCCAGGAGTGCTTCGCCCAGCCGGGCGAGGAGACGTTCAGGTGTACGTCGCCGGGCTGCAGACCGATCCAGTACATGGTCGACAGGTGGCCGAGCGGGTAGCTGACCTGCGTGTGCTCGACCAGCTTCGGCTGGCTCGTCGTACCGGAGGTGAAGTAGAGCAGCAGCGGGTCCTCGGCGGCGGTGTCCACCTCGGGGACCGGGCCGTCGTAGCTCGCCGCGTCCGGGTAGTGCAGCCAGCCCTCGGCAGGTGCACCGACCGCGACGCGGATGCAGTGGTCCGCGATACCGGCGTACCGCGGGGCGTCGGCGCCGCTCGTGATCACCGCGCGGACGTTGCCGCGGGAGATCCGGTCCGCGAGGTCCGCGTCGGTGAGCAAGGTGGTCGCCGGGATCATCACCGCGCCGGCCCGGATGCAGCCGAGCATGGTCTCCCACAGCTCGACCTGGTTGCCGAGGACGATCAAGACCCGGTCGCCCGGCTTCAGTCCGGCCGTCGTCAGCCAGCCGGCCACCTTGCGGGACTGCTCGCCCATCTCGGCGTACGTTCGCGAGTTGACCTCGCCGTCCTCCTCGACGATCGTCAGCGCGGCGACCTCGGCCTGCTCGACCGCCAGCGCGTCGAACCAGTCCCGCGCCCAGTTGAACCGCTCGAACCGCGGCCAGCTGAAGTCCCGGTACGCCGTCTCGTAGTCGTCGCGATGCGCAACCAGAAAGTCCCGCGCCGCCCGAAACTCCCGGGTGACCTCCGACGTGCTCTGCTCCGTGCTGTCCGATGAGCTCATGACGGCATCTTTGCCCAGCCACTACCAATCGGTAAACCATCCACTCCGACGCCGTGCCCCTGACACAGGGTAAACAGTCCGTGTGACCCCAGTCGTCCCTCCGCCGCCGCGCCGCGGCGCACCCCGCGTAGCCCTCGTCATCGCGATCGTCATCTCCTCCCTGGCGGTCCTCGGCGTGCTGGGGATCGTCGGCGTCGGGCTCTGGATCAAGCACAAGTTCGACCGGGACGTGAGCTACGAGGCCCAGGGCACGGCGAAACAGATCGTTGTCAGCTACAACGACGACGACAACCCGGTCTGGATGCGACCCGAGCCGGTGCCGCCACCGTGGTCGAAGGCGTTCCACAGCGTGATGACCACGCAGGCCAAGCTCGTCGTCACGAAGCGCGCCGACGACCCGGGCACGGTCAGCTGCACCATCCGGATCGACGGCAAGGTGGTCGCGTCGGTCACCGACGACGACATCGCGACCTGCGTCGAGCCGGAGGACTAGAGCGCCAGTACCGCGCCGGTGACGACGAGTGGTGTGAGGATCAGGCCGCGCCACAGGAACGACCACCAGCTGATCTCGACGCGGGCGGCGTCGCAGCGGGCTCGCCAGAGCAGGGTGGCGAGCGAGCCCCACAGGGTCAGCAGGCAACCGCAGTTGACGCCGATCAGGAGCGCCATCATCCGGTGCGGGCTGTCGGAGGCGACCGGCTCCATCGCGATGTACGCGGGGAGGTTGTCGAACAGGTTGGCGCCCAGCGCCGCCGTCGCACTCAGCCGCAGCTCAGACGTGGTCCCGGCCACCCGCCGCAGTACGTCCTCGAGGCCGTGCGAACTCAGGAACCCGACCACGGTGAACAGCACCACCACCGTGATGACCAGCTTGAACGGGATCAGCGACCACCTCAGCACGCTGCGGCGACGTACCGCGAACAGCATGACCAGCACGACCGCCCCGATGCTCGCCGGGATCGCCACCTCCACTCCGGACACGAACGCGGGTCCGAGCAGCACGCACACCGCCGCGGCTCCCCAGAACAGAACCTTGTCGTCGACACCAGGTGTCGGCGGTACGACGTACCGTCGCGGCAGGTCGCGGTGGAACAGAGCGGCGAGTACTGCGACGGTGATGACGATCGCCGCGATGGCCGGACGCCAGCTCACGGACAGGTAGCGGACGTCCAACAGGCGGAACTGATGCAGTGCGAGCAGGTTCGTGAGATTGGACACCGGCAGCAGCAGAGACGCCGTCCCGGCCAGCCAGACGGTGGTGAACGCGAACAGCTTCGGCGGGATGTCCAGTTGGCGGGCCATCGACAACACCACGGGTGTCAGGAGCACCGCACAGGTGTCGAGGGACAGCACGATCGTCAAGCCGGTGGCCAGGACGACGACGAGCAGCCAGAGCCGCCAGACCCGGCCCCGGGCGAGGTGAGCGGCCTCCCGCGCTGCGACATCGAACACCTTGGCGTGGTCGGCCAGCTCGGCGATGACTGTCACTGCGACGAGGAACACCAGGACCGGCGCGATCCGCTCTACCAAATTCCCGACCTCCGCAGTGCCCGTTTGAGTACGCTTGCGGAGTGGTGACACCGCCGGACAAGTATGACCTCGAGCTCCCCGACGGCTATCCGGCGGAGTACGAGGCCGATGTCGTGCTGCGCGACGGTGCGACCGCGCACCTGCGCCCGATCACGCCCGACGACGCCGAGCTGCTGGTGGCGTTCTACGCGCGGGTGTCCGAGACCTCGAAGTACTACCGCTTCTTCGCGCCCTACCCGCAGCTGTCCGAGCGGGACGTGGCGCGCTTCACGCAGGTCGACTACCACGACCGGTTGGCACTGATCGTCACCGTCGGTGACGAGATGATCGGCGTCGGGCGGTACGAGCGCACCGGCCGGCACACCGCGGAGGTCGCGTTCCTGATCGAGGACGCGCACCAGGGCCGCGGGCTCGGCCAGCTGTTCCTGGAGCACCTCGCCCAGGCCGCCCGCGAGAACGGCATCCACCGGTTCGTCGCCGAGGTGCTGCCGGACAACCGGAAGATGATCACGGTCTTCACCGAGGCCGGGTACAAGGTCGCCCGGGAGTTCGAGGACGGCGTGATCATGGTCGAGTTCGACATCGCCCCGACCGACACCTCGTTCGGGGTGATGCAGGCCCGCGAGCAGCGGTCCGAGGCGTTGTCGATCGCGCGGCTGCTGACGCCCGGCAGTGTCGCGGTGATCGGCGCTAGCCGGCGCGAGGGCACGATCGGCAACGCCCTGCTGCGGAACCTCCGCGACGGCGGGTTCCCGGGCCGGTTGTACGCGGTCAACACCGACACCAAGGCGGACGAGATCGAGGGCGTCCCGGCGTACCCGACGATCCGGGACGTCGGGGGCACCGTCGACCTCGCGGTGGTCGCGGTCAAGGCCGAGATGGTCGCGGACGTCGTGCTGGACTGCGCGGCGAAGGGTGTGCGCGGGCTGGTCGTGGTGTCCAGCGGGTTCGCCGAGATCGGGAACGAAGGCCGGCAGCGCCAGCGGTACCTGGTTGGTCTCGCCCGCTCGTACGGCATGCGGGTGATCGGCCCCAACGCGCTGGGCCTGATCAACACCGCGGCCGGGGTGTCGCTGAACGCCACGCTGTCGCCGCTGATGCCGAGCAAGGGCCGGGTCGCGTTCTTCTGCCAGTCCGGAGCGCTCGGCGTACCGATCCTGGCCGACATGGCC
>DASSDE010000378.1:0-6869 GCA_035697365.1 Kribbella sp.
CCGGGCGCCGGGCAACCGGTCGGCGAGCTGACGCACCCGGTCGATGTTGCTCGAGGCAACGGTGAGGGCGATCCGGTCGCCGGCCAGCTTCGCCTTCAGGGCGTTCGCGGTGTCGTCGGCGATCACCTCGCCGTGGTCCACGACGACGACCCGCTCGGCCATCGAGTCGGCCTCGTCCAGATAGTGCGTGGTGAGCACGATCGTCATCTCGTACCGGGCACGCATCCGGAGGATGTGGTCCCACAGGTTCGCGCGGTTCTGCGGATCGAGACCGGTCGAGGGTTCGTCGAGGAACAGCAGCGACGGCACGTGCACCAGGCCCATCGCGACATCGAGGCGCCGGCGTTGGCCCCCGGACAGGTCGGACACCTTGCGCTGCGCGAGGTCCTTCAGCTCGAGCGCTTCGAGCAGTTCGCCGGCCCGGCTCTTCGCGGCGCGGCGGTCGAGGCCGTAGATGACGCCCTGACTGATCAGTTCGTCGCCGACCCGTTGCGTGTGACCGGCTCCGTTGCCCTGACCGACGTACCCGATCCGTCGCCGGACCTGGCTGGGGTGCGCGGTCACGTCGTACCCGGCGACCGTCGCCGTGCCCGAGGTCGGGGTGATGAGGGTGGTGAGCATCCGGAGGGTGGTGGTCTTGCCCGCGCCGTTCGGGCCGAGGACGGCGACCAGTTCGCCGGGGACGACGTCCAGGCTGATGCCGCGGACGGCGTGCACGGTCTCGGTACGGCTCACCACGAAATCCCTGGTGAGCGCTCGGGTGCTGATCACGATGTCTCCTTCGGTCGGGGGCTGCAGTGGAGACATTTCCAGTGGAAGAGGACAGGTTCTGGCCGCTATCCGTGGCAATCTGAAGTCATGGCCGAAACCTCTGCTCGACTGCTCGCGCTGTTGTCGCTGCTGCAGGCCCGGCGTGACTGGCCGGGCGCCCTGCTTGCCGACCGGCTCGAGGTGAGTCCGCGGACCGTACGCCGGGACGTCGACCGGCTGCGCGACTTGGGCTACCCGGTGCGCGCGACCAAAGGCCCTGACGGTGGCTATCGTCTGGACGCCGGCGCCGAGCTGCCGCCGCTGCTGTTCGACGACGACCAGGCGATCGCGGTCGCGGTGGCGTTGCAGACGGCAACGACCACGGTCACCGGGATCGAGGAAGGCGCGCTGCGGGCGCTGGCCACGGTCCGTCAGGTGATGCCGGCGCGGTTGCGGCACCGGGTCGACGCACTGCAGGTCACGACCGTGGACCGGTACGCCGACCGCCGTACGAGGATCGACTCGGAGCAACTGATCGCGATCGGCTCGGCCGTCCGCGCCCAAGAGGTACTGCGCTTCGACTACGCCGCGCCCGGTGCGCAGGATGACGTCTGGGTGCCGCCCCGCCAGGTGGAACCGCATCACCTGGTCACGTGGGGCGGGCGCTGGTACCTGGTCGGGTGGGACCTGGACCGGAAGGACTGGCGGACGTTCCGGGTCGATCGGATGACGCCGAAGACGCCGACCGGTCCGCGGTTCGCGGCGCGCGAGCTGCCGGCGCCGGACGTCGCGACGTTCATCTCCAACCGTTTCCGCGGGCAGGACCAGAACCCGTGCCGCGGCGAGGCGATCCTGCAGGCGAAGGCGTCCGACATCGCGCAGTGGGCCGGTTACGGTGCGGTCGTCGAGGAGATCTCGCCGACGAGTTGCCGGCTGGCGATCAGCGGCTGGTCGTGGACCGGGCTGGCCGCGACGTTCGGGATGTTCGAGTGCGATCTGGAGTTCGTCGGCCCGCAGGAGTTGAAGGATGCCGCGGCCCAGTTGGCCGCTCGCTACCGGGAGGCTGCGTCATGAGTACCGAGTTGATCGTCGTGGATGCGGCCGCGTGGCGTGCCTGGCTGCGCAAGAACCATCGGGAGCCGGACGGCGTCTGGCTCGTACTGGCGAAGAAGAACGTGACGTCTCCGACCAGCCTGACCTACGACGAGGCGCTCGAGGAAGCGTTGTGTCATGGGTGGATCGACGGGCAGCGGCGGGGGCGGGACGAGCGAACGTTCATCCAGCGGTACACGCCGCGGCGCGCGCGGAGCCTGTGGTCGCAGCGGAACGTCGACCTGATCGCGCGCCTCGAGCTCGACGGCCGGATGCAGGACGCCGGTCGCGCCGAGGTCGAGCGCGCCAAGGCCGACGGCCGGTGGGACAAGGCGTACGGAGGGGCGAGTGCGCGCGAAGTGCCGGACGACCTGGCGGCGGCGCTGGCGGCAGTGCCGCAGGCGCTGGCGATGTTCGAGATCCTCACCAGCGCCAACCGGTTCGCGGTCATCCACCGGGTGACCAGCGTGAAACGCGCCGAGACCAGGGCGAGCCGGATCGCGCAGTTCGTCGAGCAACTCGCCCGCGGCGAGACCGTCTACCCGCAGAAGCGGACGCTGGACCGCTAGGCAGGCAGAACCCCCGTTTCCGGGTCGTTTTGGCCCCGTTTCAGGGGGTTCTGCCTGCGTGACGGTCCACTAGACCAGGTCGAGGGTTGCTTCTTGGCCGGCGGTGAGTGGGAAGTAGGCGAGGAAGGTGACGCCTTCGGCCTCGGTGTCGAAGCGGAGGATCTCGTCGACGGCCGGTTCGTAGAACACGTCACCGGGGTGCAGGACCTGGGGCTCGGAGCCGGCCGACTGCTGGTAGATCGCCGACCCGGACACGATGTTCCCGAACACGGGACCGTTGTGGACGTGGGCGCCGAGCGCGGTGTGCGGCTCGATGGTGATCCGCCGTACCTCGACGCGCTGCACCGGGAGCGCCTCCGGAAGCTGCTGGTCGAGGACGACGACACGGCTGATCGGTGAGTTCATGCCGTACATACTAATAGGTACAGAGGTCGGCCGACACCCGAAGTACTCCAGGAGCGGCGACTCTCAGTAGAGGATCGGGTTCAGCGGCGAGGAGATGGTCTCGCCCGGCTCGTTGCCCGGCATCCAGGTCGCGAGGTCGCGGGTCTGGTTGCCGTTCACCGGCTCGGAGATCTCCATGGCGGCGTCGACGTAGATCACTGTCATCACCCGGCGCGGGATGTCGGTGGTGTTCGGCGGCGCGTGGTGGAACGTCCAGCCGAGGTGGTAGCTGACCTCACCGAGCTCGTACGGCTCGGAGACCTCGGGGAATGCCTGCTCGGCCAGAGCCTGCTGCAGCACCCGCTCCGACTCGTCGCTGATCGGCAGGTCGCGCCCGAAGTCGAACTTCTGGCTGCCGGCCGCGAACGACAGCGGGCCCATCTCCATCGGGGTCTCCTGCAGCGGGACCCAGATCGTCACGCACCGGTCGGTCGTGAACGGCCAGTAGTACTGGTCCGCGTGCCAGGGCGTGACGCCGCCGCCGGACTCCTTGTAGAGCGCCTGGTCGTGGTAGAGCCGTACGGACTGGACACCGAGCAGTTGCGCAGCGATCTTCGCCAGCCGCGGCGAGGACACGAACTCCAGGACCCGCTCGCTGTCCTGCCACAGGTTCGACACCTGGAGGAACGCCTTCCCGTAGGTGTCGCGCTCCTCCAGCGGCAGGTGCTGCGTGTTCAGCTCGATCACTTTGCCGGTGATCTCCGGTTCGTACTCGGCGATCGTTTCCGGGCTGAGTACGTTCTTCAGCTTCACGAAGCCGTTCTCGGTGAAGCGCGCGACGTCGGACCGGCTCAGCGTGTAGACGGTCTCGAGCTCGGGGCGGGAATCCAGCTCAGTCATGCGACCCAAGGGTTCCGGCTGATTCCATCGCTGTAAAGATCAGTGATCAAATCTTTGTCACCGGTGCACGTGCACGTGCACGAAGAGGAAAATCCGGTCAGGACCGTAAAGCGAAACGGTCCAGTGCCTCGATGACCAGCTGTTCGGTCCTGGCCCCGCCGGCGCCGTGCCCTTCTTGCTCGACCAGTTGCAGGTCGGCGTCCGGCCACGCCTGGGCCATCCGCCAGGCCACCTCGACCGGGCTGCTGATGTCGAGCCGCCCGTGGATCAGCACACCCGGGATCCCGGCGAGCTTGCCGGCGTCGCGGACCAGCTGGCCTTCCTCCAGCCAGGCCGCATGACCCCAGTAGCGCGTGACGAGCCGCGCGAACCGGAGCCGCAGCACCGGGTCGTTGTATCGCGGGTCGGGCTGCCAGTCCGCGTGCGTACGGACGTGGGTGTCCTCCCAGGCGCACCAGCTCTTCGCCGCGCGCTCGCGGACCGCGGGATCCGGATCGTGCAGGAGCCGGTTGTAGGCCAGTGCCAGGTTGCCGTCCCGCTCACCCTCCGGTACGACGTCGCGAAACCGCTCCCACTCCTCGGGGAAGATCCGCCCCATCTCGCGGGTCAGCCACTCGACCTCGCGCCGGGTGGTGTTGGTGACGCTGAACAGCACGATCTCCGAGATCGCCTCCGGATGCTGCTCGGCGTACGCGAAGCCGAGCGTGGCGCCCCAGGACGCGCCGAGGATCAGCCAGCTCGGGATGCCGAGCTGCGCGCGGAGCTGCTCGAAGTCTGCGATCAGCTGGGCCGTGGTGTTCGTGCTCAGATCGACGTCCGGCTCGGCCGCGTCCGGCGTACTGCGGCCGCAGTTGCGCTGGTCGACGAGCACCACCTTGTACTTCGACGGATCGAAGAACCGGCGCCAGAACGCGCCCGCACCGGAGCCCGGGCCGCCGTGGATGACCAGAGCGGGCTTGCCGTCCGGGTTGCCGCAGACCTCCCAGTACACGCGGTTGCCGTCGCCGACGTCGAGCATGCCGTGGTCATAGGCGTCGAACGGTTCGTACATGCTCAGAGGACTCCCGTGTAGGTGAGGGCGAACGTGCCGCAGGGGAAGAGGAACAGCGACGCGAGCACGATGATGCCCTTGAACGACTGACGTGGGCCAATGAGTTTGCCGTACGCCAGGATGAGTACGGGCACCATCACGACCTCGAGCAGGAGCATGCTGCGCGGGATGATCGTGCCGGTCGCGGCCAGGACCACCGACAACGCGGCCGCGGCGATCCACGCGCCGTATCCGATCAGGTACGTCGCCCGTGCTCCGTACCGGACCGCGACTGTTTGGTACCCGGCGGCGCGATCCGCCTCCAGGTCGGCGAGCGTGGTGGGCAGGTAGAGGGCCGCGGCGGCGAGCGTGCCCTGCAGGCCCATCAGCCAGGGGAAGTCGCTGAGGTCCGGGTTGATAGCGGCCCAGCCGGCCAACGGCCCGAAAGCACCCAATGCAAGGGCATTCACGGCGACGTCGAAGCCGGCACGGGTCTTGAGCCGGACGGGAGGGACGGAGTACGCGTACCCCAGCAGGACCGCGAGCAGCACGCCGAGCGCAAACACAACGCCGACCACCAGGCTCAAACCCACCGCCGCAACGGCTGCTGCGAAGGCCAGGCGGGTCGCGGTCCGGAGCGTGATCCGCCCGTCGAGCAGCGGCGACTTCGCCTTGCGCGGGTTGAGCCGGTCGCTCGGCAGGTCGTACGCGTCGTTGACCGCAAGGACGGCGAGCCACACCAAGGGACCCATCACGACCGCGCCGACGATCAGTCGCGGCCATTCGTGTACGGGCGGCAACAGGCGATGGGTCGCGAGCAGAATCCCTGTGTAATAAGGGACGATCGACACCACCCAGAACGCCGGCCGGCCGATCGAGATGACGTCACGAACCCGCGGGCTCTGTACCTGCACGTCCGTGCTCACACCACTACTGTCCTCCAGCAGCGGTCCGCCGCGCTTCCCTCCTGAGGGTGAATCCCCTCACGACGACTGCGACGAGTCGGCCGGAAACTCCTGCGTGCCCAGGACGCGGAGCAGGTCGAGCCGGTCCCGCGTCTGCGCATCGGCGGGGGTGAGGACGAGGAGGAGTTGGCCCTGGTCGGGGGTCATCAGGGTTTCGCAGTCCATCACCATTGGACCGACCTTGGCGTGCAGCACGGTCTTACGGTCGGCACGGCGGACGGCGACCTCGTGGTCGGACCAGAGCTCGCGGAACTCCGCGCTTGCCTGCTGCAGGCGCTCGACCAGGCCGGTGACGATGGGATCGGTGGCGCGGCGCCCGGCCACCGCGCGGAGGTCGGCGACCACCTGCCGGGATTGGTGGTCCCGATCCTCAGGCGGGCACCCGTCGCGACCGTCGGCCTCGACGAACCAGCGGTGGACGAGATAGCGCCGATCGCCGGTCAGGCCCGTCTGGTCGCCGGCCAGCAACACCGACATCCGGTTCTGCGCCAGCGCCTCCCCGAGATCGGACAGCACCATCGCGGGCGTGTCGCCGAGCAGATCGAGCATCCGGATCAGCCCGGCCCGGGCCAGGCTCGCGACGCCGTCCGCGGGCGGTGGTTGATGTCCGGCCAGATGGAACAGGTGGTCGCGCTCGTCGTCGGACAACCGCAGCGCCCGCGCGAGTGCTGCGAGCAACTGCGTCGACGGCTGACTGCTGCGGCCCTGTTCGAGGCGTACGACGTAGTCCACCGACATCCCTGCCAGCATCGCGACCTCCTCGCGGCGCAGACCGTTCGTCCGCCGCCGCGGGCTCTCGGTCAGCCCGGCCTCGGCGGGGCGGATCGCCGCGCGGCGCCTGCGCAGAAAGTCGGCGAGCTCGTCACGTTCCATGCCCCCCATGCTGCCTCCCCTCCGGTCCGCCAGCCAGGGAGCGGGACTCCCAGGATGAACGCTCCGCTACCGCGGGCGCCGGACCCGGCCCAAGGTGGAGGAAACCGACGAAGGAGAACACCATGCAGACGCGAACCCTCGGCAAGACCGGTCCCAGCACCTCCACGCTCGGCCTCGGGGCGATGGGCATGTCGGGTGCGTACGGCGAGTCCGACCGGGCCGAGAGCATCGCCACCGTGCACGCCGCGCTGGACGCCGGCGTCACGCTCGTCGACACCGGCGACTTCTACGGGATGGGCCACAACG